>JAQYVF010000143.1 GCA_030145625.1 Desulfocapsa sp.
CACTGTTCGCCGGTACATCAAGCGATTCCCCGCTTTTTTCTTCTCCAAGGTGGTGGATGGAGTGAACAAGTTTTCTTCTGAATCCGTGATCACCCTACAGCGAATTCGAGATCTGTATCATACAGAGGGAAAAACCAAATCTGATATCCTGGAGGCCCTGGAAAGGGAGTTCGCCCAGAACGTGGATCTAACGGAACGAGCCAATTCCAACACCATGCCGCTGACACCCCAGGCCGATATGATGCAAGCCTTCATGGACAAGATGGATACGATGAGCGAGGCGTTTAACCGGGTGGCACAAGCCTTGGAAATCCAAAACGCCATTTCCCTGGGGAACCCACCCCCTCCGCCCGTTCAGGATAACGGGGGGGCGATTGAAGAAATGCTTCAAGATGAGATGCGGGAGAGGGAAGCTGCGGCCGATGATCCAGAGAAGAACCCGGAGCTGCCGTGTGTAACCGATCTGGACTTGAAAAAACTGATAGAGTCACGCCCCCCCAAGGGAACCAAGTTCAAGAAGGTCCGAGATATGTATATCCAGGTCCTTCGAGAACTCATTGTAGACCTCAGGGACAACAAGGGGATGGGGAACACGGACATTGCCCGGTGGTTGAACCAGAAGGGCATTAAGAAGCCCACAACCGATACCGAGTGGATTGATGGGAACGTAAGGACCCATTACAAAGTGGGGAAAAACTGATGGAAGATCACGATACGGAGCACGCCCCTATTACCTTCTGAGGGAAAAAAACGTTTATCTTGACGGAATGCCTCGTTAGGAATAGGATTCCCCCTGAAATTAGGCAAAAAGAATGGCCGGCAACGACTGCAATCGTTCCGACCATGGTACCAACCTGTTCAGACCAGGAGGATACAGTTGCATATTACCCACGATTCAAAGTCATGTCCAGAAATAATCGTCCCCTACCAGAAATTCAATGGCAACTACCTCAAGGTGCTGTATCACCCAGAATTTCCCGATCTCGTCACAGACTCCGAAAAGAAACTTTTAAAGTACCTGAATGAAAAGGGTTTCAAGAACGGCAAGTGCTATCCTCGACAGAAAACCATAGCTTGGAAGCTGGGGATCAGTGACAAACAGGTAAGGAACCTGACACGCTCATTGGAGGCCAAGGGTTTCTTGTTGGTCGAACAGTGCAATGGTGTTGCCCGGCATTTGTTCAGGAGGACCAACCGATATTATTTTTTATGGCACTCAGCTTATGAGGCTATTTCCGCCCAAATTTCCGCCCAAAACGTCGATCCGTCCTTTAATAAGAATAAGTCTACAAGTCCTAAAGAAACCCGCAAGCGGATTGGGGGCGGTGTTGATAACTCGAAAGAGGATACCACACGCTACCAAACGGAACTGGACAACCTTTGCCGGCAGATAAGTGGGAGGACTAAGCCAGCAGGATCCAGATTCAATCCCCTGGCCTTCAGGTTCAAGCACTTGAAATTTTATGGTGCTGAGGCTGTGAAGAACGCCTTGGAAAGAATACTGGAGAAGCTGGAAAGCACCAGGGATAACAGCATTATCAATATTTTTGAATGGTGGGGTCTTGGTGTGGATCTCCTGAAGACCTATAAGATTATGAATGAATCAACCTGTTCAGGCTGGTTAGGGGAGGACTCCAAACCACCTGACAAAGTGAGCGCCAGTGTCATGGCATTGATACCAGGATTAGTGAAGGCATTCTGATGAGAGCTTATCTTCGCCTGTAATGTCCTCTTACATACGTGCCGTTTTTTCTCCGGTACCCTTTGACCCAATGGCCACTTCTTGACGATGGGGTGTAACTTTTTTTAGAGGTATAGGATTTTTTGCCCCACTCACAAGGATCTCCATCGCCATCTTTATCAAGGTAGGTGTGACCTCCGAGCAAGAGTAGGTATGCCTCTGATTCTGATAACTCAGAGCAAGTATAATGATCCGCTACAGAGGAACTGCTGTTCTGACCACTTCCAGTCGAAAAGCCTTTATAGTCGTCTTTCTTGAGCCCATTGACGCTTACAATTTTACACTCGACACCACCAGCCTGTTCACAATAGGTAAGGGCAGAGTCGATGGCATCCTTTACTGTCATTCGACCCCATGAGGCCCCGTTTTCGTTGTTGCTGGCAAGAGCCAGAGCCCTGTGATTAGACTTTTGATTGTAAGTTGATATCACTTGTTGGTATGTCATTCCGCATCCAGTCAGAAGGAAACAGAATGTAAATAAAAGTAGTTTTTTCATGACAAACCTTTTTTTTTTGGGGGGGGGGACGCTACCCTCGTTTAGTCTGGGAATCACCCAACGGTCCAAAGGTGGGTTACGATCCGAATACCCGCACAGGGCTCCAGATTCAATTCCCTCTCTTTTTTAAAAGCTCATGCGGTGATGTCGGAACCAATATGTACGGGATGACTCGGGGGCGGATATAAACCCCCTGATAAGCTATCCGGCAACGTCCCAGAGTTGTTGCCGGGGTTGGTGAATTCATTGTTATCTTTTGCGTTTGGCTTCACCCAAGGCGTAATTCCACGCTTTGGTGAAACCGGTGAGGTCTATGATTCCTGTGCAATAACGGGCAGAAAAGCGAAATGTTTTTCCATGCTTAAAGCGACTGACCATTTGCTGTCTTAAGGTCAGAGAGGGACAAGCGCTTCCTTCGGTTGGGAAGTAGGTGCCTTTTGAATCGTCGATTTTGAACTTGGTGTATTTATAATCACATTCAGGCCAAGTGGGATCAAGGCCGCACGCATCGAGTGACAAAAAAGCTGACTGAAATTTGTTTTGAAATAGGGACGGGTAGATATATGCGGTGCCGATGTTGCCTCCACCAACAGCCGATATTTCAGTTTTCAATGTAGGCTTGGCTTCACCTTCAAAATCATCAACCTCGATGATAACCTTCCACACACCAAATTCCTTTTCTGACTCAATCGTTGTTCCAGAGAAAGCGTTCATCGGCACAAGTATCAATAAAATAATAGCAGTAATGAATTTCATAAAGCCTCCAGACAATATATAGATCGTTTGCGACATAGCTACTACATCGGATAAGCATGGGAAAATCGATAGTGTACCCATGAGCTTAAGATGGTATGGCAAACATTACGCCTATAGAGAAAAGTAAGTCAAGCAACACCACTGAATATCCAAAACGCGTTCGAGTGTCTTTCACAAATAAATCGCCATAGATCCCTGATAATCGCCAAACCACGCAAATCGTAGCTTATCGTTTGCTCAATGAACTTTTTTGGCATCGGGCAGGGCTTTACCTTGCAAACTTACCCACCTATGGTATGATGATATCAATTGGTAATAAAAAAGGAGGCACTACCATTAAAACAATCGGCTACATTCGGGTATCGACTGAAGGTCAAGCAAAGGACGGGGTAAGCTTGGAGAATCAATACAAGCGCATAGCGGCCTATTGCGAGTACAAAGACTTCGAGCTTGAAGACGTGATCCAGGATGCCGGAGTTAGTGGTGGGATAAACAAAGCCAGAGCGGGGTTCATTGACTTGCTGAATCGTATAGAAGCTGGGGGGGTTAAAGCCGTCATCCTTTACAGCTTGGAGCGTTTGAGCCGTGACATGCTCACCCTTCTTGCCCTGGAACGATTGCTTGAGGAGCAGGGTGTTGAACTTCATACCATCGAAGGGCAGATCGACACCAGTTCCCCGGATGGGTTCATGAGTTTCGCAATGAGAGCTTTTATGGGAGAGATGGAACGCCGCCAGGTGAAACACCGCACTAAGAAGGCCATGGAATTCAAGAAATCAAATGGGCAGGTTGTCGGATCTATCCCTTACGGATACAGGCGAGAAGGCAAGGATCTGATGCCCGACTTGAACGAGCAAGCTACTACCAAAACCATATGCCAGTTGTACGAGAAGGGAACCAAGCTATCTGGTATTGTGCGAACCCTCAACGGCCAGGGACAAAAAACCCGTACTGGAAAGCCCTGGACCCCAACCCAGGTGAAACGGATCATTCCAGAGTACAGGGGCAGCTTCAAAAAATCCAAGACCAAGGTGGGGGTTGCCACCCGGCAGTTTATCGAAGCTATAGGATAGGGGATACCATGAAAAAAAATAACACACCGCACGGTATGTCACTTTCACCAGAGTTCAGGGAGCTTTCAAAACGGCTAAAGCGAAAAGAACCAGAACTCGATGCGATAATCCAAGCGGGAGAAGCACGCCTTGCCAAGGTACCCGAATATGTGAAGGCACAGGAGGACGGTGCATGACGGAGCCCCAATCCCAGTTCATCGTAAGATTGCCCAAGGATCTACACGCAAATTTCAAGTCGGTGTCTACCATGGAAGGAGAGTCCATGGCCCAAATCGTTCTGAAGATGGTTCACGCTTATGTTGGAGAAAAGATCGACCAGTTACCCGAGGGTGACGCAAAATCTCACAGGGTCTTACCAGTTAAACCGGACCTCCCCTCAGCCAAAGACCTGAACCTCCCCAGAAGGGATGCCCCTGGATATCGGGAGGCTCTGAAACGGATCATGTACGACTTCAGGCATCAGAAGGACTTGGGGGATACGGCAATTGCCAAGTGGCTGGAAGGGAACAACTTCAAGAAACCCGCGAGGGATTCGCAATGGATTGATCAGAACGTAAAGGACTACCTCCGGCGTTACCATCCGGGGGAAGAGGGGGACCATGGATCTGGTAACAGCGATATTTAAGAATTTAATCAAGCAAGGGCTCGAATGGAGAATGGAGGATTTGGAAGCTGACGAATTTTCCGATGTCTACCGGGGGGAGATCATGCTGTTAAACGGTTGCGACAATGAAACCGCGCACAGGGTTGCAGTCAAGCTGTTTCATTATCTGAAGGGGGAACCATGAAGATACCGGACACATTGAAGGCACCCAGGGCCGTTCAGGACTACGTGAAGACCCTGGAGAACATCCTGATGGACACCATCGTAGGTTTGTCAGCTGAGACCCTGGTGGACCTCCTGGAGATCAATGAACAACACGCCCAGGAGCTTGAACGGGATCTTTCCGACCTTGAGGCCCACCGCTACAAAGAGGGTTAAGAAAACTTGCTCATGGGGGCCAACTCTACCCCATACTCGGTAAGTGGATTGCACTTAATTGCACTGAAGGAAAGCGAATGGAAATCATATTCAGTCTGCGGGGAGGTATCGCGGACGACTACACAAAGAGCCCGTACTCAAACAGCTTCGAATTCATTTCCTCCTTGATCCCTGGGACAGATCTCGCGGCACTTCACCAGGGGGGCACGATCAAGGTCTGTTACACTCGGGAGAGAGCCAGGGAGATTCCCAGTGCGGTACCCTTTCCCCAGGTTATTAAATCTCTGATGGGCTCCTGTATCTCCAACAAGGGGGGATAAAATGGGGCTCAAAACCATCACCCCTCTGGACGATTGCAATTAAGTGCACTGAAGAAGCTTCTCTAACAAGGGGGGGTAACGGGGGGGTAGGACCGGGTAAACAAAAGAGGGCAACCAAGAAAGGGAGTTAAGTACCAATGCCTGTGAAATTCAAATATAATGAATGGGAGCTGGGATATGATACGGTCATAGGATCACCTCCTCCAGAGATACAGCCTTTGAAACTGGATAAGCTCTCTCTTACCATGGATGTACCCGAACACGATAGAATCGCCCTCCACAAGAATCTGGAGGCCATGGTGAAAGGCCAATACGCTAAATCCAAATACATGAAGAGATACAACTACAGTTACCAAGTTTCCACTCATGAAACGGCAGTGGGCGGTATTGGGAAAATGAACTTCCATCTTGGGATCAAACCTTATAGCGAGGACGTAAATTACCTGAGGCTGGAGTTCAACCCCAGCAAAACGAATCCCGCATTCGTACAGAACCACTTGAATCTCCTAATCCCGGATGGATATCATCGCCTGATGACAGAGGGCCGAGTTACCAGGATAGATGAAGCCGTGGACGTATTTTTCGTGAAATTGGAACAGCTTCTCCTGAAGTACCCTGCAATCCAAATAGCGGAACCGATCATAGAGGGGGACAAACCGGTCATGGAACCTACCCTGAAAAGCGGGCGGATCATTGGGCTACGCCTGGGAGCGAAGGCGGGAGAAAAAAGATTCCTGATCTATGACAAAACCAAGCAACTTGGAGATGTGGAGACCAAAACCCTTACGAAAAAGGGGACTTCAGCTCCAGAACCAAAGCCCTGCCATGAGATCATGAGAATCGAGTATCAGTATCGGCCTAAAAAGAAAAATCTAACCCTGACCGAAGCCAAGGCGATTCCAGATCCCTTTAAAAAGTTGGACATCTATGCTGCCTTGGATGATAAAGATGTTTTTGATTCGAAGACCTACAGAGGGATATGGCGAATGTTCCAGCTCAATTGTTTTTCCTTTGGGCTTCAATCGGCCTGGGCCAACCTTCCCAAAGACTACGAAAAGTTGTTCAAACCGGTTCTGGAAAAGCATCGCGCTATCTGGTGGAAGCCAGACACCTTAACCGAAAGAGCCAAAGCCATAAACAGAATAATGAAACCCCAACTTTCACCAAAGGGCTTCCCGGAATATTTCCAGAGCATGGAAAAGCTCATCGACCAACCCCTTGATGCCGAGGTCAAGACGGGCCAGAAAAAGGCGAAAGGGGCCAAGGAATCGGTTCCCAAGAAAAAGAAACCCCACCCGAAGGCTCCGAAAAAGAAAACGATGGAAGACATCTTAGCAGATATCGAAGATTAAGGAGGCGATCGTTTACCCCTCCTCCTCCACAAAAGTCTCAAAGGAGTCATCCCTACCCATACCTTCCCTCACTCCGCAAAAGGCGCTTGAAGGACCTCCTCGTGAGCCACAAGAGGATATAACGGGGATCATTCACCTGCCAAGGCGAGGCGGTTATCAAAAAATGGGGCCCAAACCTAAAAATTGGGACTCACTACCCAAGAGAGAGCTACAGAGACATAAGAGCAAGACCAGGTTTTCCACCACAGGATGAACCCAGAGAAGAGCCCTCCAGTATGCCCATTTCTGCAAGAACCAAACTCATAATAAGGACCAGCGGGGGGATGTGAACAGAGACTTACTATTTCCCCTGTGGTTGGGGTTACCCCTGGTTGAACGACTTGGAGAAGTTCCATTGCAATTAAGTGCACTGTATGCCAACCACCGACAAACCAGACACCACATGTGACATACTTATTTTTTCCTCCAGCATCACACAATTTTCCCCACCAACCGACATAGCCGACACCAAAAACGACACTTCCTTGAACTCTCCAACTTGATGATGTACAGTTCGGTTCACTCCTCCTGACAGGTGTCAGGGGGGGGCACCCTTCAAACCCTTTACAATCAAGACTGCCTCTGTAGTGTCGGGCTGGTGGCTCACATGGCAGACATATAGGACTTTGCTATGAACAGAACCAAATGGAAAAGCATCCCAACTCTGGCAGAGGAGATCGGAGTGTCAGATAACACTGTTCGCCGGTACATCAAGCGATTCCCCGCTTTTTTCTTCTCCAAGGTGGTGGATGGAGTGAACAAGTTTTCTTCTGAATCCGTGATCACCCTACAGCGAATTCGAGATCTGTATCATACAGAGGGAAAAACCAAATC
>JAQYVF010000120.1 GCA_030145625.1 Desulfocapsa sp.
AAATACAGCGATTATTGCAGTTGAACCTGTTTGAAAGGCAAAATCTATGGGTATTGTTTGATCCACCATTAGTAAAACACAAAGTGGAAAACCAGCAGAAAATGCTCTTTGATTTCAGCTAACTATAACCGGACACCAGTGAGGCAAAATATATTATAGTATTAATTGCTCTTGTCATTGTCGGTGTTTTTTCAATTTCATATATTGAAAGCTTATTACCCAGAAATATTAATTGGGTCTCTTATATCATAGTTATTGGTGTAATATTTTTGGTAGCGCCGTTTAACCAACGTCTAGAAAAAGCTGAGTGATATTTAATCACCGGCAAATAAAGACATAAGAGACACACTCTGCAAATCATCACCTTGCATCTTTTTTATTGTTCGAAACAGTAGAATCCCATGCTATTGCTACAATTTGGGACAAGAAATCCATAGTCCACTGTAATCGAAAAAGTCCAAGAAATTTCGCTGGAGGCCGGATATCCCACTGTCGTCCAAGAATCAGGAGTCTGAGACTTCCAACCTGAACATGTATACGTAGCTTTACTTCCATCCACCATAGTTCCGGTCCAGACACTTCCTGTTGCCGGGTTTCCTACTGCTGTTAGACCTATCCCATTAAAAATGGCTCCATCAGTCAAATCAGACCAGTGACTTGCTATAACCGTACCATCAACTAAAACATACGGAGCAATACTTTGTGCGAATGCTGTTGCGGGGTTACTATCATAATCACTGACCCATGCTTTATAGGTTCCACCAAGTGACGCAGCGTCGGCTTCTGTCTGACATATCTGATCTGCTACTGACGCTCCACCGAAATCGCCCTTCACCAATGCTTCGCTATGGAATACATATTTCCACGGATGTTGACATATGAGATTGCCATTGGCGTCGAAGCCACTGACGTATTCTCCACTTTTGCAACTTTTTCTGGCTAACGATGAACCTCCGAGCGGAATGACAACTACTTTGTCTGCCGCCATTGTAGAAAAGGCAAACAAAACCACACTAACGAAACAGACTGATGGCAACACTTTTTTCATGATCCTCTCCTGGATTTGGGACATATACGTAATACCCCTGTATTACTGAAAAAGATTCTATACATCAACAAGCTTATAGAGACAAAACCTTAACACTATTCTTGATTATACGTAACAAAAAGTAAAACAGGAAGCACGCTATAATTGGTCAGCACAGCAGCATGATACGAAAATCGTTCCGCCAAAGACTGGAAAGATACTTGCAACATCATTATCATGGGGCATTTTATGCTATTTTTTCAGGGGTTACTCTATTATTGCTACTTATTTTTTGGCAAGACTCAATGAAAACATATCCAATCTTTAACAGTAATATTATCTGGTTGCCTCGTTTAGCTTTTATTTTAGCAGTTGTTGGTCTTATATGGGGTGTTCGCTCATTACATGCATTTGACATTGTTGGTAGAAAAAAAATATTGACCCATATACATAAAAAAAGAATACGCAACATGCCATTTACTATACGTGGTCCGTATCGTTATGTTCGGCATCCATTCTATTTTTTCATTTTGGTAATGATATGGTCATGCCCTGAAACCACGCTGGATCGTTTATTGTTTAACTGCCTGTGGTCTATCTGGATTGTGGCGGGCACAGTGTTGGAAGAGCGTGACCTTACTGAAGAGTTTGGTCAAAAGTACAGGGACTACCAGAAAGACACTCCCATGTTAATACCTTGGAAAATATGTTATAAAACACTTAGAACTTGATCCAAGGTTTATGGCATTATTTTTACTCAAGCATGACGCGGCTGACATCGCGTAACATGACGAAATAAAAGATAAAAGCATAACAAAGGTATGCAGATGACCCCAAGCAGTGCGGTTTTTCAAATAACCTTGGTAGGTTACCCACACTCACAGCTGCGAATTACCTTGGCCGGTAAAGCCTGCTTGGGTCAGCTGATACCAGCCGTTATTCGCGACACGATGTCGCGTTTTTATATGTGATCCCGTGCTGTTATATCGGCGCGCAATCACCCGGCATGTTCCTGCCGGTATCCTAGGGAGGCGTGCTGCCGTTGCGCTGATGACGGGGTGCGAAGCCCTCCCGACAATGTACCGAATTGGGTGGAAGTCGTGAGACCAGAAACCCCTCCGGGAATCCCTCCCGGTTAAGGACTAGGATTGGATAATAGGGCGAGAGTAGGCAAAGGATTTTACGCGTCGTCAACGAGTAACTGGCTTAAGGGGATTAACAGGCCAAGGATGCGCTTCCTAGAGTTCGCGCATGTTGGAGAGGTTGCAGGTTACTAACGTCCCTGCACGGAACCCAATTTCTTGCCGGCGTCCAAGTCCCGCCTAAGTTGTCCGTTAAGGTAAATTCGTGGAACGTGGGAACCCCATCCGTCCGCTCAGTGCAATGCAGAGCAGGCATTACCGTAAGGCGTGCTGTTGGAGTGGTGGGATTGAGAGGTCGAAAGAAGCTAAGGCCCTTGGGAAAGCCAGGGGATAGAGTATGGAAAAGACTCATCACCAAAACAAGTGTTCGGCTGGATACGTGTGAACGGTGTGCTGACGTTCGGCAGGTGTTCCATTGCGAGAGAATCAGGAGAACCCTCTAAGACGGAAAAGCTAGAGACGGCTTCGGCTGGGGCATTCGTCAACTTTGTTCACCCATGGCATACCGTTAGCTGGCGTGCAGCAAGGGAACATGTTCGAGGGCTCCAGATACGTATCGCAAAGGCTGTAAAGGAAAACGATTGGAGCAAGGTTCAAACCTTGCAACGATTATTAACCAATTCGTTCTACGCCAAGCTATTGGCTGTTAAACGAGTTACTTCCAACAAGGGGAAAAACACCCCTGGCGTTGATGGCGTTCTGTGGCAAGACGCTGAAGCCAAATGGCAGGCGGCTTTTAGCCTGTGCCGACGTGGTTATAAGCCACAGCCATTAAGAAGGATATATATCCCGAAGAAGAACGGGAAGAAACGTCCTCTGTCAATACCCACTATGACGGACAGAGCGCAACAAGCCCTGCACAAACTGGCACTGGCACCAGTGGCCGAAACCCTGGCTGATGGAAACTCCTACGGCTTTCGGGAATTACGGTCCTGCGCAGATGCCATACAGGCAGGATTTAACGCACTGTCAAAGCCCAACTCGGCAACATGGATATTGGAAGCAGATATTAAGGGTTGTTTCGATAACATTTCCATCCGGTGGTTGCTTGACAACGTACCAATGGATAAAACCATTCTTCGCAAATGGCTAACGGCAGGATACATGGAAGACGGCATCATGTATCCCTCTCGTAAAGGAACACCTCAGGGTGGGATTATCAGTCCGACCCTGTCGAATATGGCTCTCGATGGTTTGGAGGATGTCGTTCGTCGTGCAGTCCCCCGTCGAAACAGAGTCAATTTCATCCGCTATGCCGATGACTTTATCATTACCGGTAAATCAAAATATCTGCTGGTAAATAAGGTCAAGCCAGCGGTGGAAGAGTTCCTTGTGAAACGTGGTCTTACTCTTTCCGAAGAGAAGACCATGATAACATACATACGGGATGGATTCACGTTCCTCGGGCAAACTTTCCGTAAGATTGGCAGGAGACTGCACATCAAGCCATCAAAAGAGGGAATCAAAACCCTCATAGAGAAAGCGGGAACGATAATCAGAAAATACGTCAGCAGTCCGATGGTCATCCTGATCACAAAGCTGAATCAAGTGCTTCGTGGTTGGGCTAACTACCACAGCCATGTGGTTTCATCGGAAGCCTTTTGCCGAGTTGATACCTATGTGTTTGAACAACTCTGGCGGATGCTCAGGAAACGACACCCGAGAAAATCCAAACGGTGGCTGTACCGGGAATATTGGACAAACACCGAACGGAAACACATCTTTGCTGTCAAATACAGGACTAGAAAAGGTATTCTTAAAACCTATAAGGTCTTACGTGTGGCATCCATCGGTATAAAAAGGCACATCAAGATCAAAGCGGCAGCCAACCCTTATGATTCTGACTTTGCAAAGTACTTCTGGGAAAGAAGAAATAATAAGGAAAGCAAGATATTACCGGCATTGTCATCAAGACAATACCGCGCTATGTTGGCATAGGAAGAATTACAGGCGGATAGTCCAATAAGGACTGTCTTTGGAATGCTTGAGCCGTGTGATGGGAAACTATCACGCACGGTTCTGAGGGGGGAAGGGAGCCGCAAGGCTCCTGCCCTACCCGGTTCATAAAATAATAGAAGCAATATGAAAAAAATCCTATTGGCTGGATCAACAGGTTACTTGGGAAGCTACATTGCGAAGGAGCTTCAAAAACAAGCTTATTTCTGTAGGGCAATCGCTCGAAATCCAGAAAAGCTTAAACAAAAGGATATTGAAGCTAACGAAGTACTTAAGGTAGAATTGACTAAGCCAGCTTCCATAACAGAGAGCTGTAAAGACATCGATGTCGTTATTTCAACTGTTGGCATTACAAGGCAAAAAGATGGTCTTACCTATATGGATGTTGACTATCAAGCCAATATGAATTTGCTGGAAGAAGCTAAAAAGAGTGGAGTTAAGAAATTCATTTATGTTTCAGTTCTAAATGGTGAAAAGCTCAGGAATTTGAAAATATGCGATGCAAAAGAGATGTTTGTTGAGCAATTGAAGAAGTCAGGGGTAGATTACTGTATTGTCCGCCCAAATGGTTTTTTCTCTGATATGTCAGAATTTTTTAACATGGCGAAAAGAGGGCGAGTATATCTTTTTGGAAATGGAGAGCTGAGAGCGAATCCAATCCATGGTGAAGATTTGGCGACTGTTTGCGTAGATGCTGTCGACAAGTCTGATAAAGAAGTTGAAATAGGAGGTCCCGAAACACTCACTCAAAATGAGATTGCATCAATAGCCTTTGATATTTTAGGCAACAAACCGAAAACAACTCATATTCCAGATTGGGTAAGGGGTGCAATTCTCAAAGTGGTTAGGTTATTTACCGGAAGCAAGGTCTATGGACCAGTTGAATTTTTCTTGACAGTCATGGCAATGGATATGCTTGCCCCTGAATATGGGAAACATACGTTAAAAGAATACTTCACCAATTTGAATAACGCCAATGCATAACAATGCACTACTGAGCTTACCGTCATGTGCAAAGAAAAAACAGAGGAAGTTCGAACCAAAAAAGTTAATAAAAAAAACCCATTTGGTTTTTTTTTGCATTTTTAGCATTGGGATGTTGGCAGGTTATACCTGAATTCCTGTCTTTGCATTATCGGTTGATCTAGTAATATGGTTTGTATTCTTATTCCAACCAATTGACGAAAAATATTAACGCCAAATCTTATATGAAGATCTATACTTCTCCTGACCTGCCAATGGTTGGCAATATTAAAAATATTCTTGAGTCATATGGCATTGCTTGCACAATTCAAAAACAATTTAGTAGTGGCGCCATTGGTGACATTCCGGCCATTGAATGTTGGCCTGAGCTTTGGATTGTCGATCCAAATGAATTTGAAAGGGCAAAGGAAATAGTCAATGAAGCTATGAACCCCCAAAATGAAAATTTGCCTACATGGAACTGCCCAGTATGCCATGAAATAATTGAAGGCCAATTTACCGCATGTTGGAAATGTGGAACAGAAAATAACTTTTGACTAGTAACAATTTGTAATTTTTAAAAAAACACATAACAAAAAAAGCACCCGACTGGCTTACACGTCCGGTTGTCAGTCTTGCTCCGTCTTGGTCTTTTGCAGCTCCTTCTCAAGTTTTCATCAAGGCTGGTCTTTTCGTATTAACAAAAATCCCGCCATGCCCTGAAGGTATGGCGGGATTCACTGACAGTAGAGGTTGTTGGTCTGTTTGCTTATGGGGGAGTTAAGGCAAACCCTGCGTGGTTGAATCGGTCGAGATGCCATATCCTGCCATAGCCGTCCTGAGCCATTGTCCATACGTGGAGTGCCTCGGAAAATGCAGCTCGTGTGCAGGTACCGAGCAGCTCGGCGGCTGTGAAGGACTCGCTGTACTGTCCAGATCCGGTGAGTGTGTAGGAGTGGCTTGGAGTCGGCAAGTCGTTTGTTGGAATTGGTGAGTCGCCGACATCACCTGCTGCACTTGCGAGATGAACATTCGTTGTCACCGCCTGTTTAACACTGAAGGAGAAGGTTGCGAAGTTATTTGGATGTTCGGCGGTGAAGCCAAGGATCACACCTGCTGTGGGAATTATTTCGTAAAATCCACAAGGCGTTGGTGTGAGACCGACACCGCTTAATGGGTCAATGGCTGCCTGGCAACAGTTGTTGTCCACCCGGAGAACCATACGAAATGCTACTGTATGAAGGGCGGAGTTTTTAATACGATTGTAGTCCGGAGCAGGGTCTGTGGTTACCGTGCCGGTACCGAAAGGTGCCGCTATATCAGTCATTTCAAGATCAATATCGATTCCTGCGGCATCCCAGTCGACGAGGTTGCCGGTTACATCCTCGAACAGCTCAAGTTT
Source organism: Desulfocapsa sp. (assembly GCA_030145625.1). Taxonomy (GTDB): domain Bacteria; phylum Desulfobacterota; class Desulfobulbia; order Desulfobulbales; family Desulfocapsaceae; genus Desulfocapsa. Next base: position 6,491 of record JAQYVF010000120.1, read on the forward strand.
GAGTTCATATTTGCCGGCACCGTCAAAGGCTTTTGTACATGCATCAGCACCAGTGCCAAGCTTGGCAGTTTCGAAGTGTGCGCTGGCCAGATCCTCACGCTCGTCCATCACTGTCCACTCCAATCCTCCTGTCGGTACATCGGCTGGCTTGATCTCAAACAGATTTGATTTCGTTCCCACCGGTTGTGGTCCCAGGAGATAAGGGACATGAGTGACGTCACCAGCGGTGTACTTTGCATAGTGGCGAACGACGGTGCGGGTTATTGGAATCCAGGGGCCAGTTGTGGTGAGTGGGGTGCCGTCACCTTCGGTAAGTCGCCGATAGGACCAACGGTAATAACGGATTCCTTTGCTGTGAAGTGTTGTACGACTGAACCAGACCCGAGGTTCTATCTTTCCGCCAAAAGGTGCACCCCCGGTTGTAAGCCCTTCATTTGCAGTGGTTGAGCCATTCCCATGGATCTCTGACATGCTTACTTTTCGTCCGATGGAGATAATTTGCACCTTGCATCCGAGGGGGTCGGGTTCGTCATCACAACTGGGTACCCGCGAGTCCGAAATCTCGATGGTCACCTCTGTGCCGCATGCATAATTCCAGTGCGTATAACAGGGAATCGGCGGATGATAAATCGTCTCGAATACACTTGTGATCTTGTACTCCACCCAGAAGTAGATATCCGGTTTATCGCCACTGCAGAGATATTTGATGATTGTTTCAAAGCGGCCCAGACCATCTGTTTCAACCACAGCTATTTCGTCACAGCGAAAGGTCCACCAGTAGGGCCATAGACAGAGGTAAGGTCGTATCAATTCCAGATTGGCGACAAGTGTATCACGGATAACCTGGGATGATGAGGCCATCAGTTTTGTCTTTACTTCCATAGGCAGGGAAGTGGGCGTAAGGTTTAGAGTCTGCATATCCGGCGGCTCAGGCTGGGGGCCGAGTGCGGCTATATTCATCGTAGTTGACATTGGTTCGATCAGATCGATGGGCGACGGATCAGGCTCAGGGCGTGGAGGGCGTCGCAGCTCAGGTATTTTTATGGCTCTGAGCAATTCATCTCGGAGACGGAAGACTTCCAGTTCCGGTAGTTCATAGAGCCAGCGCCAGAGTTTATCTACCTCGCAGATGTGTACTTTTGCACCGCAAACCGGACGCCCGCTGTCAGCCTTGATTACGCGGCCTCGTACCCAGCATGAGCAGAGCAACCATTTTTGAATGATGACGTCAGGTACACGAATGGAGTCGATCAGGCTGTCACCCTTTCGCAGGACTGGAGAGTAGGCTCCCAGACGTGTCATGGATTTGAGGGTGGGCTGCTGCATCTCAAGGTCCTTTTCCGAAACCGGTGCAATGAATATTCGGTTTCTGGACAAGGCCTGCAGGGAGCTTGTCAGGGTCACTTTACCGGTTTTCACCGGGGCCTGCTCCAACAGGCTGCCAGCTGAGTCGAACACGAATGCTGCCAGCTGTCCTTTGAAGTCAGGTTGTTCAAGGTCGATATTGAGTATGGTACGTTTTTTTCTTGAATCTTTTTGCTGCTTAACCATCTGATTTTCCTCCTGGTTGTGGTTGGTATATTTTTTCTGGTGTGATCGATGTTAAGAAGAGGACAAGAAATCGCTTCTTAGACCAACGATCACGTTGAAAGAAAGACGTAGTCAAAACGGATCGCTTCTGCCTGTTGGGTATGAACGAGTATGCTGAGCTATTTATCATCTTTAATTGAAGCCTATTGTCTGTGAGGTAACAAATAGGTAACAGTTTGGAAAAAAAACGGATGTTGTTTGGGGAATTGAGAAATGGTTGTATTTTCAGTTTGATAGTTAGGTTGGGTGCCCGAGTGCAATATGGGTGGTTAGTCGGCGCTTTGGTGTGCAAAGGAGTTTTGCGAGTCGAAACAAGACCTTTGTCTGATGAGTGCAGAAAAAATAAATAGGTGGCTACTGCTGGTGCGTTACGAGGAAAAAAGGCTAGTAATATAGCCTGCGCTGGAGAGTGTTCAGTGAGGGGGAATTGCGTGAGGGCTTATCTCCACGTTCGTGGAGCGTGGAAAAGCGAATCGGAGCATGGAGTTTTATATTCTTTTTTTGATTACCATCAACATTCAACTGATCATGGTGCGTGCCCGGCAGGAATCACGAAATTTCGGGTACAAGTACTCTTGGGTGCATGGCGCATCCTACATTGACCTCATCGTAACTTTGGATCTTTCACAGTCGTAGGGTGCGCCGTGTTTCAGTGGTGATCAGGTTTCTTTTTATAATGCACTACAAACTGATGACAGCTGCATCGGAACAGAGATGAATAAGTTCCACGGCGGTGCCCATTCTGGCTCCATCGATCAGGTCATCTTCAAATATTTGCCGGCTTTTGGCGCATGGCGTACAGGCAAGGATTGGAACATCATGGGCCTGGAGGTATGTCATCAGATCATCGGCGACATCACCGGTCGCAGCTTGAAGATGATTGATCATTCCTTTTTTGACAAGATAAACCGCTTCATCAAGCAGGAAGAGGGAGACGTTTTTTCCCTCTTTATGGGCAATTGTAGCCAGATGAATTGCTCGACTTGCCCTGTTTGGATTATCGGTGCCGCATGAACAGACAATAACAACGTTTTCACTCATGATTCGTCCTCCTTTTTTTTATTTTTCTTAATATTTGAGCCACGTATCTCTTTTTTAAAAGCAAGAAATGAATGGTAGTTTATATTTATGTGGTAGTCAATGGTCTCTTCATATCAATCAAACAGCTTCAGTTTAAAGTGCCTTTTGCCACCGTTGCGTCATTGTGACCCGTTACCGTGTTTTTCGCGGACAAGGTGACCCCTGTTTTGTTGGGGCTTTTTGTTTCAATACGTTACTTCTTTCCTAGGTGTTCTCTGTGAACATAGTTTCTGACTGTTTTTCTTGCAGCTGAGTCAAAAAAAGATGCGCTCCTGGGGCTGGTTAGTCTCACTGGCAGCTCTCCCTGTTGTGGTTTTATGTAATGGCACTATTCTTGCTTAGTTTCTTTAGGGTAGTTTAGGATAGGGGGAACACGTGGGTACTCTTTAGTTGTTGACGTGGGTTTTCTTTAGCGGTTGAATGGGCTCAAAGTGGAAAAAAAACAGCAGGAGTGAGGCACAAAAGATCAGCTCCATTGGTTTGTGAATTTTGTTGATTGATGTTACCTGAGGCCATTTTTTTCCTTGAAAAAAATGGTTGTGGTTGAGAGGATGGTAATAGATATCATTGATCTTGCAGGGTTCTCTTTGCGGTAAACAGTGATTGTAAGGTGTTTTAGATTTTAATGAGGTTTAATAATTTTATGCTACCCTATCAACCTCTGGTCATATTCTTTTTTTGTTTACTCTTTCTGTCTTTCCGGCCAGCTTGTGCAGGTGATTATCTTAATTCGGCCCATGGTAACTCCTCTTACGGTGTTGAGCGTAGCAGCACCTCTTCTCTTGGGTACTCCAAGGGAAACTGTGCTCACTGCCATGAGCAACATGCAAGTATTGGCGGGGAAGAACCGGAACCGGCCAGGGGAGAGGCGAGCGGTTATCTTCTCTTTAATCCTAACCATACCAGCCAGATGGAAAATTTTTGTTTTGACTGTCACCAGTCAGGCGGTTATCAAACTGACGGCATATCCAATAACAAAAGTTACAGTTACACTTTCGGCGGTTATACAAACGCTTCGTCGTATGACAGCAATATCAAGGATTCTTTCAGTCATGCAGAAGGGATGTCAGGGTCCTCCCATTATCTGCCGGATTTCGTAACCCAGGTGCTGGGAAAAACCATGAGAGACGCCAATGGGGTGTCCTGGTCGCTACCGGCTGATCTTAACCCCTGCGATGCCTGTCATAATCCTCATTTAGCGCAGCGGAATGCCAATGTCCCTTATGAGTCTACCAAATCTGCCATTTCCAGGCCAAGCGATCATAAAAACAGGTGGGGGGATGAAGCCTCGGAGATGATGAGCGCCACCTATAGCGACTATCTGTCCCCTTACTGGTCGGGCTCGACCAATCATGAGCCGGCCAATAATTCCATTTCGGATGGCTCAAATCTGCCAAATTATGTCAGGCTCTGCACGGACTGTCACAATGAATACAATGTCATCAACAGTACTAACCCACGTTTGCCAGATACCCCAAGGGCGATCAGAAGATTAAGTTGGGGAGTTACCGGGACTTTTGTCATCCCGGATGGACATGGATCCCTTGACGGTGCGGGAATTATTTATTCCCTGCCTCCTTATATCAGTGGCAGCTATTTGACCCTGAACTGTACGGACTGCCATGAGCCGCACGGTTCGCCAAATAATATTTATCTGGTCAGATCCTCGATCAACAAAGCAGCGATCTCTTTTCCCGACAACTCCATGCCAGCATGGCAGTCTTTCTGCTTTACCGCCTGCCACGACAGGGCAAACCACAGTTACAACAGATTTGAATGCGAAAGATGTCACTATCATGGGGGAGGGCATGGTGGTTTCTGATTTTAAGCAGTTTGCTGGAGTGCTGTTCAAAAAGGGTGTCAGTCGAGACTTGTTATCATTTGGTCAAAAAAATCAGGTAATATCATCTTTTGGATAAACAATGGACAGTGCTTTGTAATGATGTCCAATAACGATAAGGGCGGTTCCCACATAAACTCCCATATAAATCCAGTTCGGGGAGAGAGCGATACAAGGCACCGTCAGTATGACGAAATAAAAGAGCAGATAGAAGTGGCTTCCCAGGCGTCGTTGTCTGGGTTTGCCAGGGAAAGCCAGTGCTCCGCAACCCGGAACGTATCGAGTTCTGAACCGTTGAGGTATTGGCGGATTTGCGTTTCAAAGAGTATCAACTCCTTGAGTTGAAAGTTTAGTACCGACTGTCGCATGAGAGCAAATAGTCCCACTAGGCCGGTAAAAGCGAGGATGG
>JAQYVF010000121.1 GCA_030145625.1 Desulfocapsa sp.
ACGGGTGCGGAAGAAAGGAATCGTTACGAAGACAGAGAGAATAGCTAGAACTTGACTAAACCCTTGCAAGGAAAATGATCATTTTTTCCTTAATGGGGAGATATGTGCCTTGACAAGGGGCCTTTTAATGGGTGACCCCTTAATTTTATCACCATCAAGGTCAGTTGGTGAGACTGGGTAAGTTGTATAGTTTGTTGCGCAAAAGGCCAAGCAGAGCATAGATCCTTACTAGCGTAGTGACGGAAACCAGAAAGGGACAGAAGGTTGAAATTGTTTTTATACGCCACCGATGTTGATCTTGCCAACGAATAAATTGTTCGTATTTATGGGAAGCGTTGGGATATAGGATATAGTCTATCTAGAAATAATCACGTTGTTAAGATGACTTTAATTCACCATTTGATCTTTAAGCTATGGATACGCTCAAAATTATAGGATATGACGACTGGTTTCTCGACCAGATTGACGTGGATAAAATAGCTGTGCATAAAGTAGCGCGTGTCATTGCAGTGCACAAAGACAGCTATGTTGTAACAGACGGATCTATTGAGGCTTTTGCTGAATGTTCGGGGAACTTACTCTATACGGTGGGCTCCCCTTCCGATATGCCGACAACCGGTGACTGGGTCTATGCTGATTTTTATGACGATGAATCTCATGCAATAATCCATGGCGTGATTGCCAGGAAAACCATATTAAAACGAAAAAAGGCTGGAAAACTGGTAGATTTTCAGCTTATTGCAGCTAATATCGACGTTGCTTTTATCGTGCAGTCTGTAGATTACAATCTTAATCTAAGAAGGTTGGAGCGCTATCTGGTCATGGTAAACGAAAGCAAAATTACTCCGGTTATTCTGCTTAGCAAGTGCGATCTCATTTCCCAAGATCAAGTCGACAAAATTCAGGAAGATATTTCATGTATTTCTCCTGAAACCAACATAGTACCATTCAGTAACTTGAGCGGTGAGAATATTGATACTATAAGGAGTTCTTTGCTTCCAGGGCAGACGTACTGCTTGCTTGGTTCATCAGGCGTAGGCAAGACAACCCTCCTGAACAGTATTCTGGGCACCGAACAGTTTGAAACCCAGTCTGTGAGCAAAAAAGAGAGCAAGGGAAAGCACACTACGACCCGCCGCGAGCTGATACTTTTAGGAAACGGGGCATTACTTATAGATACCCCAGGAATGAGAGAGCTTGGCAATATTTCTGTCGATGCCGGTATTAACGAAACATTTTCCGAAATATCAAAACTGTCTCAGCAATGCAGATTCAGTAACTGCTCCCACATCAACGAAAAAGGCTGTGCTGTATTGACAGCTGTTAAAAATGGTGAACTGGAGAAGCTACGTTACAAGAATTACCTGAAAATGAAAAAGGAATCAGCATTTAACGAAATGTCCTATTCAGAGAAAAAAAAGAAGGATAAGGACTTTGGAAAGTTAATTAAATCAACTCTAAAAAGCAAAAAAAAGCGATATCACTAAACAATAGCGATCAGAACAGCCATATTCTGCAATTCATCCCTTCAATGCAATTAATTTTGCTATTTCAAAGGTATGTATCCTAAATGAACCTTTCGATTTTAGACTACTGTACTTTTTTCCGACCACAGTGAAGCCTTAAATCTTATTCTCATTTAAAGTGGTCCCATTGTCACTTAATGTGGGCCCAGACTCGCTTGATTGCGGGTTTGACTGTTTATCTTTGCGGGCCGCTACAGTTAAGGAGAGGTTATGGCGAACGTGGTTTTCATTGGAGTAAGTCTTGATGGGTATATAGCAGACAGAAATGGTAGTTTGGATTTTCTTCAGAGTGTTCCGAATCCTGAGCATAATGAACTTGGATTTTCTGAGTTCATGAACAGTATAGATGCCCTGCTTATGGGAAGAAAAACTTATGAAACCGTTCTCGGTTTCGGTGGACACTGGCCGTATTCAAAACCAGTGTTTGTTTTATCAAACTTACTCACTTCGCTGCCAGAACACCTAAAGGGCAAAGTGGAGTTGGTCAGTGGACCGATTGAGGAAGTTGTACAGCAACTCAATCAGAGAGGATTTGAAAATCTTTATATTGATGGCGGGAAACTTATCCAGAGCTTTTTACAGAGGGACATGATTGACGAGCTCATTATTTCCCAAATACCGATTTTGCTCGGAGGGGGTACTCCTCTGTTTGGAGCGCTTCAATCTCATCTCATGTTCGAACATGTCGAGACAGAAGTTCTTCTCGATGCAATTGTAAAATCACACTATAAACGTATCAGAACGAACAAACAGTGAGAGAGGTTTGATCTGCCAAGTATCAGGAATGAAATCAAGGCACTAATTGAGGTTCTTCCTGATTATCAGATTGCGATATCGGGGAATACTTGGTCACATGGCAGCTGAAAAGATGCTCCATTTGTGTACTGCTTTGATGCAAGATACTTGCTTTCCTCCACGTAACAAAATAGTCCAACCGAAAAAGAAAAGGAAAAGAGAACAGAAAAGAGGGGTCACCCATTAAAAGGCCCCTTTTTACATCTTGACTCTGGAACCTTAATAAAAGTGATATTTCAAGACCTGGCCCCGTATTTCTTATTCTTGGGGTTGGATTATCCCAAGGTAAACCGATCAAGTTAATTGTCACATAATAATTGGCTATTCTTTTAGAGAGGGTGACGGAAATAAAATGTGGCAAGCCATGGTCAAAAATTAAATCTGTATTGCACATAATGCAGGTCACAGAATTTGTTACGCCCGGACATGTTTCCTTTCAAGACCACCTTTAACGAGTGGGCAATTAAGAATTTGCTATTTCCAGAATTACTTCTCGATAAGTCCTATTTCTACCTGGTATTTTTAAGCCGTGTGGTGTTTTTTTAAAAAATCCTAACTGCCTGTAACTCTTGCTGGCAAAGCGATGCCACAATGTGCGACTAATTGCCACGCCACCTAGAGCGCTAACCTTCTATAAAAAACGTATTATTCATGATATAGATAAGATAAATAGTTTTTTTGTCCAACATAAGTATAAACGAAATATGTTCTTGTGGGTATGAGCAGCAGAGATAAGAAGATTATTTTCAACACATAAGAGGAGTAATCTTCTCTTTTGAAAAGGAAACATGAGGGGGGGGGCTTTTGACACGTTCTGTACATCTCTATTCATTTTATGTCGTACTCATACTCTCAATATGCTGTTGGCTTATTCCTTTTCCCGCAATAGCCGGCCTTGATGAACCTCACAACGTGATAAACAGTATCGGTTGTGACAGTTGCCATGATCTTACGGCGTCTGACCAGCCGATGATGATGCCCGTCTGGACGGCTCATGAACCGATAGATATAGATGACACCCAGTTCAATACTCTCTGTGTGAGCTGCCATGTCACTCGTAATGTTTTTCTCAATATTCTGACTCACTCCAGTCTGCAGACCGGCAACAAGTACGGCGACTGGACCGTAGAGTGTTGGGTATGTCATAACCAGCATAAGCAGGATCAAGATAATCTTAACGGAAGTAGTTATGGAAAATTACTTCGGGCACAGGTAAGGCTTGATGGTATACAGACATATGTTGACAATGTAATTGAGCCCGATCCCTCTAAAACAGGCAGCAAGACAGTTATATTCAAAGGCCCCACAGGAGAAAATTCTTTTGCCGACGGCAATGAGGTCTATGACGGCATCTGTGAGATCTGCCATACTAAGACAACCCACTTCAGGAACGACGGGTCAGGTAATGATCAACTGCATGCCAATGTTGGTGCAGTTGCCGGAACCGCCTGCACATACTGCCATAGTCACGAAAACGGGTTCGCCCATGGAGGCGGAGCTGATTGTATTACATGTCATGGTCATGATGCAGGCACTCTATATGATCCGGATATGACAGGTCCTGTTACACTCGGTATTGAAGCGAGTCAGGGCAAAGGTACTTTTCAAAGTCATTCCACCCATACCGAAACCGATGCTGATGATCTCAAGGGCCCTGGGATCTATTGTGCTGATTGCCACGATATCAATAATTTACCCTCTTTTAAAAGCGGCATTGATGTCAATGGCGATGGCAGGTACAACCTGGCCGAGACCGACGTCTGCAATAGTTGCCACAGTCAAGGCGGCTCCTATGACGGAATCAACGATCCGATTGTCGGCGCGAAGACAATCTGGCGAACCGGCGCGTATGTAGCAACCAATGACAGCACTCTGAGTGGAGACAAAGAAAAGTGGTGCGCTACCTGTCACGATGAGATGGCTTCTGTTATCAGCAGTGTAACTGCCCCGAATGTCATTGGTGATGAAGACGGTTCCTATACATACGGCACCGGCTGGGGGTATTATAAAACCGGACATGGTCTGGAGGCCGATGAACAATTCCCTTCCAAGGGCGGCGTGGAGACTCTCAGCGGCAGACCTGTGAAGTGTGACAGCTGTCACGATTATGCAACGGCACATATCGACGGCGCGGCACGGACCTTTGATGATGGCGACGTTTTTGGTCTCGACCCAGCTGTTTATCGACAAGGTTACCGGCTGAAACTGGTAGACGGTCAGGAGCCGTATAGTATGCCCCGTCCGTCGAATATCGGCACTTCCGCCGATCAGTTCCGGGTCTGTTTTCAGGTCGGCTGTCACGACTCCGAGCCGTTCACCGATGATGCCAACATGAATACCAACCTGGTGACTGACGGGATCAACCGTCATACCTACCACTTGTTATTTAACAACCAGGAAATGGCTGCAGCCGACTGGAGCGGAGCTTACAACAGCCGCATGACCTGTGTTGTCTGCCATAACGTGCACGGCTCGACCCGTCTTGCCATGGTACGGGACGGCAAGTTGATCGACCGTGAACCAGGTCAGCAGATCTGGTACAAAAACGATGCTGCCACCTATATTGGCGTTAACACCTCTATCCCACCCGAACCTGACGATCTGCCACTCTCTGCAAGTGACGGCACCGCATGGATCGGAGCAAGTGCGTCAAACCTCTGCGCCAACTGCCACAGTACCTGGTCTTTTACATGGACTGAGGATCGTACTCCCTTCCAGGATGTTGCCAAGGCTCCGTTTCTGGACTGGGTGGGCACCAACGGCTTAATCTCCGACGGAGTCGCCCCGGACAGTGGTGTCGGGAACAGCACTTTCACCTTCCGGGTCTCATACAGCGACATCAATAACGACAGTCCGAGCCCGATCGAGGTCTGGGTTGATCTGAATGACAATGGCAGCTATGAGGTTGGTGAGAAGTATGCAATGGCTGGGACTGAAACTCTGGACACCAACCTGGTCAACGGCAAGACCTACACGAAGAGTCTCGCCATCGCCAGAGACGGTGACGGCGTTCTCAACTATCGGTTTTATGCCTTTGACAATGGACTGGAGGCGAGCGGTGCGCCGACTGCCAACAGTACACTGACCATTCTCAACAATGCTCCAACTCTGGCCTGGACAGGTGAGGATTTTTACCAGACTGATGGCATCAACCCAGATACTGGAGGCAATGGCGACATCTTCACCTTCCGTATCAACTGTACAGATCTTGACGATGAAGCACCATCGAGCATTCAAGTCTGGATCGATGTTGACGATAATGGCACCTATGAGGCTGGTGAAAAATATGCTCTGGCTGAGGTTGACGGCGGTGATACAACCTACAGTGACGGCAAACTTTATGCCCACAGTCTATCCCTTACTCATATCGGAGACGGTACCCTCAAATATCGTTTCTACGCTACTGATTCATATGACGATGCAACAGGAGCGCCGACGCAGGATAGTGTCCTGACTGTTTTGGCTGGCACCAACACTCCTCCAACCCTGCAGTTTATTGCTGCCGGGTGTAGTGTTGACGGTGTGAAACCGCAGACAGGTGCTACGGGAGCCGACTTTCTCTTTACAGTAAAATACGTTGACCTGGAGGGACAGTGTCCTCCTGGCGCCAGCGACATCCAGCTCTGGGTCGATGCAAACGACGACCTCACCTATGATGCCACTGAGCAGTACGACCTGACAGCTATCGATACAGGAGATACCGACTGTAGCGACGGCAAACTCTATACCACCACCAGAGTACTCACCCTGGCCAACGACAATGTCCTGAACTACCGTTTCTATGCAACGGATGGGATCGATACGGCTATCGGCGAAGCGGCCAGCGACCATAGCGTTATGGTCGTTGATGCACTCAAGGTTCGCCCTGCTGGAGGTACCGGTTGGTACAGTACGATTCAGGCAGCCATTGACGCCATCGATGGCGCTCATACTGTACTGGTTGACGAAGGGACGTACAACGAAGATATCCTGTTTCAATGGGGCAGCAACGACAGCAACACTCAGCTTAGCTCAGTCTGCGGCCCGGATACAACCATCATCAGCGGTAGCGGTATTGGTACCACGGTCATTTTCAGTCGCTTTAGCAGCAGCCAGATTGACGGTTTCCAGGTGACCGGCGGCACCACTGGCATCGCTGTAGAAGGGACGCAAGTGACGATCAATAACTGCCAGATACACGACAACAACGGCCTCAACGGCGGTGGAATCTTTGTTGGCCAGTCCGGCGACATGCCGACACTGACACTGACCAATTCTGAGATTTACAACAACAGTTCTGATAGAGGGGGCGGTGTCTATATCTCGAGAGGGATAGCGGGAGCAGGGCACATCATCAGCAACTCGACTATCAGAAACAATACGATTACCGGTGATTCTATGGCGGATGGCGGTGGCGGTGTTAACCTCAACGGAGTTCCCGATATAACCATCAGCAACTCGGTCATCAAAGATAATACGTCTACAAATACTTATGGCGGTGGTGGCCTATACGTAACCCAGGTCCCGGATCCGGACTTTGGCGTGGGCGACGGACTCGTCATCAGCGACAGCATCATAAGCGGCAATACTACCGGTGGTCAAGGAGGCGGTGTCTTCAGCGACCTATCGAAAATCAAGTTCTTCCGCAGCAGCCTTACCGGCAACACAGCTGCTGATATGGGGGGTGCGCTTGCATGGCCCAGTGCAGGGAACACTATATCTTTTGAGAACTGTATCGTTGCGGACAACCAGGCTTACCAGGCGGGGATGGCTAAATTGAATGGCGGGACTTTAGACATCATCAATTCGACCATCGTCAACAACCGGGCAACCGATCACAGCGGAGCGATCTATAACCAACTCGCGACAATCACCATCCGCAACAGCATCCTGTGGGGCAACCAGGCGGGAACCGTCGGCCACATAGCCAACTTCAACGGCGGTTCAATAACCATCACCGATTCCATTATCCAGAACGATGATGATGGAAACTTTGCCGACGCTCCTTTTTTCACCGCCACTGGAACCACGGTGGTCAGCGGCTTTGCCTCAGAAGACAACCCTTGGTTCGTGGGCAACGGCGACTACCATATCCAAGCCTTCTCGCCAGCTATTGATAACGCCTCCGCAACCTATGCCCCGGCGCTGGACATCGACAACCAGAGCCGCCCTCAAGGCGCTGCTGACGATATAGGAGCTGACGAATATGTGCCATGATGGAGCCGGTTGCAGGTGTTTTTTACGAGAAAACAATGAGCAAATGATTTGAGGTTATGAAAGTGCATACACTTTTATGGTATTCTATGAACAACCGGTTAGTGCCTTACTCCCTAATTCCTGGCACTCAGTTCAGTACCCCCTTGAGGGGTGAAAAAAACAAGAAAACGGAACGCACTGTTGAAATCAATAAGTTGAATACACCACCAAGGCACTTTTACCCATACGGGCACTATACTGAGCACCCCTCAAGGGGGTACCAAAAAGAGTCAGGCTCTGCGTGGTTAGTATCGTTTCTATCCCTTGTGGTTTTGTTCATACTCTTGCCTTTCTCTGCAAATGCCACGGAGATACCTGTCTTTGAACGTCTGGATCCAATCACCGCTCAGGTCAACAGGCCGACCATCGTCACGCTTGACAAGCAAGGCCGGGTCTACATTGGCGAGATCGGCAACAACCTGGTCCGAATTTTCAGCCAGAGCGGCAGCCATATCCATACCATTACCGGCCTTGCCAAGCCGGTCAGCCTGGCAGTCGATGATGACGGCAGGATTTATATCGGCAACCACGACCGTGGCAATGTCGAGGTCTATGATTCCTCATTCCAACACCTGTTCAATCTCGGTTTGGGTAACGATGATCAGGGCACAGACGAATTCGGTATACCTAATGATATTGCTATAGACGCATCCGGCCTGATCTACGTGGTCGACAAGGCCATGTCCATCATCAAACTCTACAATTCCAACGGTTCCTACAATTCCTCCCTTGGCCAGCCAGGCAGCGGCAACGGCGAATTTCATCACCCGGTTTCACTGGTCATTGACACGGTGGCAAAGGAACTGGTCGTCCTTGACCTGCAGCAGCGTTTGGACCAATTCACCAACGCCTGGATCGATGGAGCACGAATCCAATTCCTGCAGATGGACGGGACCTTTAAGCGTGGTTACACCAAGTTCGGCTATGACAGGGACAATGGTGAGCTGGTCCTGCCCGTGCATATAGAGGTTGATAGTCAAAGCAGGGTGTATGTATCCGATTGCCGTCTGCAAAAGGTGATGATCTTTGGAAACAACGGTAATTTCCTCGGCATGATAGACAGTGTGCCAAACCCCTTTCGCATCCCGCTAGGCATTGCCATGGGCAAGACCAACAAGCTGTATGTGGCCTCACTGCTTGCCGGCCAGGTTGAGATCTATGGCATTGACAACTACATCAGCATGGAAGCCAGCCCCGCCTCCCTCAGCTTTGAAGAGCTTCAGGATGAAGCAAGCGGAGAGATGAAGACCATTGTCATTAACAATATCGGTAACAGCACGTTTACCTGGACTGCAGACTCAAAGGATTCATGGATTAGCCTGCCTGCCACCCAAGGCGACATCCCAGACTCAAGCTCTGCGACCGTTAATGTCGGGGTCGACATTAACGGCCTTGATCCGGGTCATTACCAAGGCAGCATAACCATTACCGCAGAAACGGCAGTAACGGAGACAATTATTGTCAGCCTGACCGTGCTGCCCAATGCCAGGCTCTTGGTCTCGCCTGCATCCCTGACCTTTACCTCCACGGTTGGCACCACCCCTGCCAGCCAGACCCTGATCATCGAGAATGCGGGAGGCAGCACGCTAAATTGGAACGCCAATGTTGACCAGAGCTGGCTGACCCTGAACGCAACATCCGGCACAGCCCCATCTGCCCTCAAGGTGTATGCAGACATCACCTCACTTCCTGCCGGCAGCTACAACGGCACGGTCACGGTCACCACGCAGAGTAATTCCCCTGAGATGCAAGCCATCCCGGTCAGCTTAACCCTGACTGAACCGTCCGAACCGCCGACTGTGCCTCCCGCCATGACCAATCCTGGTAACAATACCGGTGAGAAGGAGTGGACGATTACCCAGATCCTGCCTGGCACGTCGCTGAACGGCATCTGGGGCAGCTCAAGTACAAACCTGCTTGTTGTTGGTGCCGAGGGCTCCATTATCCAGTATGACGGCAAGACCTGGTCTAAAATGGCCACCGGCGTAACTGCCAATCTTTACGGTATATGGGGCAGCTCACTTGATGATGTGTATGCAGTGGGTGAAAACGGCTTTGTCCTGCACTATGACGGTAGCGACTGGGCACCTCTTTCGGTTATTGTCCAGGAAACGCTTCGAGCCACCTGGGGCAGTTCCGCCTCCGACGTATATGCGGTAAGCCGGAACGGCTCTATCCTTGAATCCTTTGGTGATGCTATAGACAGCGGCGTTGCTCTTCGCGACGTCTGGGGCAGCTCCGAGTCGGATGTCTTTGTGGTGGGCGAGAGCGGAGCCATCCTCCACTATGACGGCAGCAGCTGGTCCTTCATGGATTCGGATACGCCCCAGTGGCTGAACGGCGTCTGGGGCAGTTCCGCGTCCGATGTCTTTGCGGTAGGCGAGAACGGCGCTATTATCCACTTTGACGGCACCACCTGGAACAGCATGGAATCCGGGACCACAGTTTCCCTGCAGTCGGTCTGGGGCAGCTCCGGCAGTGATGTCTTTGCAGTGGGCGCGGACGGACTCATCCTTTACTATAACGGGGGCAGCTGGTACTCTGTTCCCACGGCAGCAACGGATGGCTTAAACGACGTCTGGGTCTCTGACAAGTCCGAGGTCTTTGCGGTGGGCGAGAACAGCACGGTGGTCTATGGGATTGGCAAGGCCAAGTTCCCCTGGTTGTCAATCCTGCAACAGGTCATCCTGGTTAATGCAGCAGGCCAAGATGAAGAGAAGGAGGAAAAATTAGAGAGTAAATGAAACGGATTCGATTTGTTAAGGATCGTTAGCCACTCATCGCTATGTTTTCTCTTGGTTCTCTCATGGTGGGGCTGTTACCCTACCCATGAGTTGACGCCTGTTCATCTATGGCGATACTGATACAGCCACGGGTCAACACCAAACCACCTGAGATTTTTGATCGGTTGACGTCAAGTAAACCACTCCATGCCTGTCACTACTCCCCATTGGCTCATCATTTGAATGGGAGTTCCGGGCGAGTTCCGGGGACATCTATGATAAGTAAAGTCAAGTGGAAAACGGAGATTTCCTGTGTTCCAGCCTACCCGGCAGGTTATTTTCAGCACGGAGTTCGGCGGAATAGGCCCTGCGACGGAGAACCCGTGAATGTTCGAAGTCACAG
>JAQYVF010000097.1 GCA_030145625.1 Desulfocapsa sp.
ATAAGAAGAGAAGGTCATATCGATGCACCAGAAACAACAAAGGCGTAACCCCTTAGTAATCAAAGAGTTACACCTTCCTGGCATTGGTGCGGAGGTCGGAATCGAACCGACATGGGGTTGCCCCCGCTGGATTTTGAGTCCAGTGATGTCGATGTCAAAGACATCTCCAGCCTACTACCGTAGCCGATTCCACCTGCAACATCAGTGTGTTACATAGGGTTAGCATTTGAGGTCACAAATGGCCTCAACGTCTTCTGGACAGACAAAAGTCTACCAGAGGTCTACCAGCATGAGCAAAGATCAACGAGTTATCACTACAAGAACTTTACAAAATCTAAAACCCCATAGCAGACCATACTTCCTCTGATCTTCTAATGGTTTTGGAGTTAAAGTTAACCCATCAGGAAGCATCAAATTCATAATAGAAGCCAAAGCTAACGGTAAGAGTTTCAGAAAGACCATTGGCTCATTCCCTCAGATGCCTTTAAAGAAAGCAAAAGTTGTTGCTTTAACCTATGTCCATCAAGAGACTGCTCAAGCTGATCTATTGAAAGAACTACTCAAGGAATATCTCCGTAACAGTCAGCTAAAACCCAGTACCATAAAGGATTACTCAACTGTGATCCCCATCTATCTATCCGATTGGATGGACACCAAGGTCTCAGAGATCACCAAGCAGATGGTGGAGAAACGCTTTTACCTTATCAGAGACAAAGGGATCAATGGGGGAATACCTACCTACTCTCAAGCTACAAAGGTCATGCGAATACTCTCAGCACTTATGAACTATGCAATGGCTGATGAAACAATAGAAAGCAATCCTGTGCAGGTGTTGAAGCAGAAGAGGATAAACAGAAGTATCGTGAAGAGAACCAGTTACCTTAGCCAAGAGCAAGCCAGGAAGGTACTCAGGAGCCTCTCAGAGCACCCTGTTGAACTGGCTATATCTCTGATGCTCTACACTGGGTTACGCAAGAATGAGGCCTTGTCGCTTCAATGGAAGAACATCTCAGAGGAAGGACTAATCCGAATCTCAGATACCAAGAACCATAGAGAGCATATTGTCCCTATCACAGAAAACATACAGACGATATTGAATAAGATTCCAAGAGGCTCATCTCATTACCTCTTCCCCTCTCCAGTCAACAAGAAAACCTTTATCAGAGACGTAAGGCCTACCCTTGCCAGAATACAGAAGAAAACTGAGATACCCTTCAGATGCCATGATCTGAGGAGAACCTTTGCTACAAGAGCAGCCGAAGCAGGCATAGATTACCTGATGATCAAGAGATCATCTTAATCACAAATCGAATGACATTACAGCTCAGTATATCCAGTGGGACTCAAAGCAGAACCTAGAGAAGATGAAGGATGCTCTCGAAATGGTTCAATACTAACAACAGCAGGCTCAGGAAGTCAACAGAGGTGCTGGACAGTTTGTTCTAACGTGGTATAATCAGCAAGAATCTCATAGGGCTCTCCTGCACTAAGCGGGGGAGTCTTTTGTGTTTACAGAATAATTATTAGTGACTCCAGAGTCAGAAGGGATCAAGAGAAGATGGAGACTGCTTCAGTGAAGAAAGAAGAGCAAGTGAAACGAGCCGAAGAACTGAACAACTCTCAACAGCTTGATGTCCACAAGTGGTCTGAATACCCTGAGGTCAACAAAGCTGTAAACTCCATATACGAAGAGTTCAAGGCACTTCCTGAGTTCACAGGGAAGCAGAATATTCAGAAGAAGCATATAAAGGTTATCGTTCTTGATCTTTATGTCAAGCACCTTGCAGACCCTTCAAGGTATACTTCTTATTACCGAATGAAAGGGAAATACAAGGGGGCGAACAGATACAATAAGCTCCATATATCCTTTACCAGTGTGTCTGTTATTGACCAACTAGAAACATTGGGATACCTAGAAAACCATAAAGGACATTACGACAAGACAGGCAAAAGACCATCTCACATGGCAAGGATGAGGGCAACTGAAAAGCTGACAAATCTTATTGTCAAAGACCACAGTATTACCCCAGGAATGATCAAGAAGCACCCCAATACTGAGTGCATTATACTTCGAAACAAAGAGAAACAAGACATTGAGTATGAGGATACCAAGGATACTAAGAGGATGAGAAGCGAACTGTATTCCTATAACAATCTTCTTAGAATAAGTCATATCGACATACCATGGTTCCCAAAGGAAGGAGTAGGTAGCAAGCCAACGAAGATCGACAGGCACGATAAGTTTGTGAGGAGAATCTTCAACAACAGCTCTTGGGATCAGGGAGGAAGATACTATGGAGGCTGGTGGCAAAAGCTACCGAAGGAATGGAGAAAGGAGATTCTGATAGATGGAGAGAAGGTCATAGAGATTGACTACTCAGGCCTCCATATTGTTCTCCTGTATGCACTTGAAGGAATAGACTACTGGAAGGATATCAAAACAGACCCCTACCAACTCAGTGGATACGAAACATCCAAGAGAATGAGAGGCCTGCTGAAGCAAGTGCTCCTGACCTCTGTGAATGCTGAAAGCAAGACAGCTGCACTCAAAGGAGTGAGGTATGAGATCAGCAAGAACAAAGAGAAATACGGATGGGTTCTTGATGAGGGGATAGATCTCAATGAACTCATAGAGAACTTCTCAAGTACACATTCTCCAATAGCTAAATACTTCTTCAGTGGCTTTGGAGTCAAGCTGCAAAATCTAGACTCAAGGATAGCAGAGCTGGTCATAGAGGAATTCACAGCTAGAAATATACCAATACTCTGTATCCATGATTCATTTATGGTCCCAGAACAGTACAAAGAGCTACTACATGGGCGTATGGAATGGTCCTTTATGATGGCCTTACATGAATCTAAAGGAGCAGTGATTACTACTCCTAAAGTTGATGAGATACTCCATGCTACTAGCATTACTCTCTGTGAGCCAGATGATATGGAGTTTAAAGATGTTACAGGTGATTCCGATAGAAACCCTTCAGTTATGATGACGTTGAGGGGCTATACTGGCGAGGAATACTACAAAAGTCTTATGGATCATAAGGATAAAGAATGGGATAAAGAATACTTCAGAGACAATAAGTAAAATATATGTAAGAATATCTTTAGTGACGCATAAGCTCACTTAAGATAGTCCACAGAGTCTTAAGGTATCTTATACTATATCACCCTAAGATACTCAATATGGAGCTACTCTTAGTAATATAACACACAAGAAATACTAAGTGTAATGTAATATTGGTGTAATGCCTTAAGAGTCCTTTGTGGTATTCAAGAGATAGACTATAGTATATGGTATACAATGTATATATCATTACTAGTCCATTATGACATACACAAGGATTTCAGCTACTACAACCAGTTGCAAGATGTCACCCAGCAATACACAGATAATATTTAACTATAGCATTACTATGAAAACAAAGACAAGAGGGGACTAGCAGGATTAACAACAAACATATCTGTCGGTTTACAAAAATCACCTATAGGGGTACTTCAAATTCTATGCCAACAGGACAAACCAGAGCAATAGTGATACTAAAGCGACCAGTGGATACCCTGATTGCCAGGTAGAATCGAATGCGCCTAGCTTATATTGTGCAGAATAGCTTGGAGATAAAGCTAGGAGGGGCTGTACAGCGAAACCCACTAAGAAACGAGGATCAAGGTAGCCGATTGCTATATTCCACTCCTTGGTTCTTTCAATATTTTCAAATTGTTAAGCACTTCCCCAAACAGAGCATATTCAGGGCCTTGAACAGTATCCCAATTAATTCCTTTATTCTGGAACTCTGGATCGGCACCGAATTCTATATATGTTCGGTAATTACTGAGCTTAAATAACGCCTTATCTGTTTTCTCTAAAAGAGGCAGATGATTCTCTATATCGATATCAGTTAGCATGCTGGGAAGATCATGCGCCAAGTCGTTTCTGTGTTTTCTTAGTTCTTGAATAGTCAATACATCCTCTGAGTCTATAGCCTCCATAAAGTCGCGGAGGTATAGAAGACTCGCTTCGAATTGATTCTTATGCCTAGGCAAGACATCTTCTTCATATGATTTAAAAGGCATACCTTTGCCGAAGGTCGTATCTTGATAAAAGATCTTGATAGGAATAACTATCATGCTTTTAACTAGTTCGAATGCAACAAGGATGAATCCAGCGTAAGTAAGTACACGAGTGAGCTCCTCCTCTGTCAGTTTTTCATCGGTAACCATTAAAGCTCCGTTGCTCTTTTGACGCATAATGTTTTAATTAGTAATCTCCTCTTTATGACGTTTCCACTCATCCTCTTACCTTGCTTACTGAAACCCAACAGATCCTGAACCTATTGTTTCCAGAGTCAGTACCCCATCCCCAGGAGAACCAGTGGAACTACAACACCTTCAGGATCTCCTCTTTGAGAACCTTAAGACAAGGCCTAAGAGCTAGCCAGTGACTAATGGAAATTTTATAACATTACAAAAGTCCAAAGCCATCCCCCCAACAGAAGGACGCTCAGAAGTTACATTGTTACTGAGTTGCTTCTAAATATAGATCCACACTAAACTTGAAACCATATTCCTCTTGATACTGAAGGTCTTCTTTGGCCGTCCTTAAGAATTTAATTGCCTCAGGAGTTCCAATGTCTCCAATTGATTTGAGTGCCATAAAGCGGTCGATATCTATGTACTCCCTATACTTCTCTTTAAGAAATTCAAATTGACCATCAGCGCCTAATGTTCCCATAGCTGAAAGCGCACAGGCTCTAATCAGAACATCCTCGCCATTCGCAAATTGAATTAAAGGTTCCATCGCTTTTATATTATTAGTTCCACCAAGATCAATAACCGCTAGATAAGCATCTGGCTCAGCTGACTTTACCTTCTCTTTAGCAGTGGCAGTTAACTCCATAACTTGTTCATCACTCATGCTGTGTTGCAAGGCTATATGATTGATTTTGGATACTATCTCCTTTAGTAAGATGGACGCTGGCATATCAAAGCAAGGTTCCTGAACTTCACTCATCACCCACACAGGAGTCTTGCCATACAGAAAGTAAGACATTATTTTGTTGTCCTTATTGGTAGCTTGAAGATTTCCAGCAAAAGAGTGATAGGCTACATAAGGATGGAAGCCAGAGGTACGAGAACTGATGATTTGATACTTGATAACTCTCAACTCAAAATCTGGAGATTGCCCCTTGGTCAGATCAGTTACAATTTCAACAGAGATCCCCCGGTCATCAAATTCAGCCTGCATAGCTTGAGCAAGCCAAACAATAGGGTTGTCAACATTACCAATATTAATAGCTACACCTTTTAATCCTGTGATACCCTTGGCGAATTCTTTATCATTTCTATCATCAACTACTTGTATGGTTAGGTTTTTCTTCACTAGCAAGTCATAGTTTGGGGCAGAGCCAGTCGATGGATTAAGGTCATAAGTCAGAGAGCACCCTGTAAGAACAAGTCCGAGAAAGGCAATAATAGGCAATTGCAACAGTTTAATTTTCATACGATCCTCTTCTAAGGTTATAAGTTGCAAGCGATAGTTCCCTAGCACAAAAGCTCAACCCTTCACTTTGCAACGAATCTGTCTCTTAACTCATTCAATCTTTTAAGGATTACCTTCTCTGTCAGGTTGTCGCTTCCCTGTTCTACGAGTAATCGATGTTCTTCTTCAGTCTCAATATATTCATGTGGGGTAATATTTAATATTCGACTAGTACTCGACCTAGTTCCAGTCATTGGAAAACAATTAGACCATGCTCCAGAACTATGAGAATACTGATAGTAGCAACCAGCAACAGTATCAGTATTTGTATAATTGAAAGTAAAAAGCTGATCAATCACTGAACCAGGATCATATAGCGAATAATCACCATAATCTGGGTCGTATCCTGCTACCACAAGATTACCATATTGATCATCACCATATATAGAATACTCGTTAGAACCAATGGGATACTCTGCGACAGAGTCAACATCCAAATCGTAATAATCAACCCAAGTTGATATTATTGTATAGCTGAAGATCCAGCTTCCAGCTAATGTCTCAGTCAAGTATTGGTTATTAGATCGACATTGCTGCTGATATGCACTCCTAATAGTTCCTGTTTTTCCATTTGCATATTGATAATCACACGAAATAGATGATCCATAATCTGTACATGTTATAGAGAACTGACCACAACCATTAGCATCTGTTGTAGCACTGCCAGTGAAAATATCACCCTGCTTAGAGGTAAAGGCTCCATTGATTTCAACACCATATTGTGAGATGCCTGAAAACGTGCAATCAGTGTTCACTGTTACGCCTACTTTTCCTCCTACCCAATAACCTGGGCAATTGTCTGACAGAGTACCGGAATAGCAACCCGCAATTCCTGAACATGTAAGATCACTAGATACTCCAGTTGCACCATCATTAGATACTCCAGCTGCACCTGTTATTGCAGGAAGGAACATAGGCCAAGGAAACTCATTGGCACCAAAGGCTAAAATAGATGATGAGGATGTCAGCACTAAGGCAGAAATAAAAACAATTTGCTTCTTCATGCTTTCTCCGATTTAGCAACTACCGATTGGATAGCACCAAGTAGAATTGAACACCCTGCAGTTCCATAAAGATAAGCAGTAGGGTGAGAGCCAATTGTTTATTGTTCTATGTTTTTTTCAAGATAGCGAAAACAATATGCACAAGAAACGTAATTGGAAGAATCGCTGCATACAGTATATGCAGATAACGGAACCAACAAGACAGCGAGGAATATTCTTTTGGTCACGATTAACTTCCTCACTTGTTGATACCATATAGTTATTCGAACTACAGTTACAGTATCGTTAACGGAAAGTCTATAGGTACATATACCCATTTTACCACTATCTGTTCAGTTTTCTAAGATCACTCTGGTCACAATTCAACCACTTGTTACTGTTAGAAATTCATATCTGGTTAACCTAAAGACCACGACCCACCATCCCTCCAACCCACGGGGGGTGTTTACTGAATCCAGAGGCCCTACCCCCACTGATCAAAGACCCCCTACCCCTGGTAACCTTTCTTTTACCCTCAACACCCTCCGGGTAACCCTCTGATCTCATTAATACGAGGACAACCTAACCATAATCAGAAGGAGGATGAGCATGAAGATCTATCTTACAAATTTATCTCAGTACAACAGTGGAAGACTGATCGGAGAGTGGGTACAATTACCTTGCTCAGGGGAAGAACTGCAGGATGCTATAGCTAGAAGCCTTGCCTATGATGGTTACATGGAGAGAGAAGAGGGGGGAATCTACTATGCAGGGTAGACTGAGTGTCCTAAGAAGGTTTACCAGATTACACAGGACATACTTGGAGTGTAAATGCTCCTGTGGTACGGTGAAGATATTCAGGGAGGATAACGTGAAGAGTGGCTCTACGTTATCCTGTGGATGTTTAAGCAGAGAGAAGGCATCAGAGAGGCTGAAGAAATTACATGGGGGACAGCAAGATGTGTCTTGAGTTTACCAATGACTACGATGACAATAACGAAGGAATACTTTAAACAGTTACATAAAGTCTACTAAAAGGTCTACCAGCTATTTAGCTACTGTCAGGAGACAAGCCTAAACCCTTACAAACACCAGAAACAACAAAGGCGTAACCCCTTAGTAATCAAAGAGTTACACCTTCTTGGCATTGGTGCCGGAGGTCGGAATCGAACCGACATGGGGTTGCCCCCGCTGGATTTTGAGTCCAGTGCGTCTACCAGTTTCACCACTCCGGCTTGTGAAAAATTAATAGTGGAGTAATACCGTAACTTCCTGCGAACTGTCAAGAAAAATGGCAGGATCATTCAATTGAGTTTATTCTTTATGAACAAAGGCAGGAACGAATTGAAGTATTGAACTAAACTTTCCATTCCAATAATATATGTCATTGTCCCCATCGACATCACTCTCCCAGGCAATTGCTCCATTATAGAGAGACGGGTTGCCGTCGACAGCTGAATTGTTTGTTATTTTTTGAGTAGTGTTTCCATCCCAATAATATATTTCGTTGTTCCCATCAACATTACTCACCCAGGCAATCTTTCCATTGTAGAGAGAAGGATTGGTGTCAGCAGTTGTATTAGTCGTTATTTGATGAGTAGTATTTCCGTCCCAATAATATATTTCATAATCCCCATCACTATGACCATACCAGGCAATCGTGCCATTGTAGAGGGAGGGCCTGTAATCGAATGCTGTATTATTCGTTATTGCCTGACTACCACTTCCATTCCAGTAATATATTTCATAATCGCTGCCAACCATAGCATAATAAGCAATAGTCCTCTTATAGAGTGATGGAAATCCACAAAACTCTGTAGTATTCGTTATTGCAATAGTAGTAGTCCCATCCCAATAATAGATATCCATAGCCGAACCATCTTTATCACTTTGCCAGGCAATGGTTCCATTATAGAGGGAGGGTCGGTTATCGTTAGCTGTATTATTCGTTATGTTCTGAGTAGTGTTTCCATCCCAATAATATATGTCATAATCACCATCAACATTACTCGCCCAGGCAATGGTTCCATTGTAGAGGGAGGGATTGATATCGACAGCAGAATTACTCGTTATTTGCTGGATAGTGTTTCCATCCCAATAATATATTTCGTAATCGCCATCACTCTGACCAGACCAGGCAATCGTTCCATTATAGAGGGAGGGTCTGGAATCGTACGCTGAATTGTTCGTTATTGGGTACCCTTTCGAAAAGCATATTCCTGGTAGACACAAAAAAACAACTAATTCACAAAACAGAAACTGCTTAATAAACGGTACGTTGTTCATATTCTTCTCCCTTATCATTTCAAGATGACTCTGACTCTTAAGAAGGCCAAAATACACGATTACCACCCAAGCGTATCCCCTTGAAGACAGAAAACATCTATAGACTCCTCACTGTTTCGAATCACTAGCAATAACTTTCCTGAACAAATCGCAAAAAAATATGCGTTTTCTTTTTTTTGCCTCTTAAGCAAACTCAGCCAGAAAATTATTAGGGCTCTGTCTAGCTTGGATTTGCGGAGGTTTTTTTACCAAGTCGTATTGTATGGCAGGAACACAACAATAGTCGAAGAAAGTCTGATTCGTAGCTGAGTTTCATATAGAGGCAAATTCTTTTTAAACTTTGCCAAAAGGGAGGAAATGAAAACTGAGCAACCAGAAACTTGAGGTGAGTCGTGTGATTTCGCTAACTGGAAGTCCAGGATAGAGAAGATCAAATTCTGTTACTCTCTTCCTCTCCCTAAACGTAACGAGGAAGGACAAAAAAAAGGGAGCTTTAGGATGCTTCCTGGAAGATACCACGCAGATTATAGATGTATTCGACTGCGGACCATATGCTCAGGATCAGGGAGATATAGACCAGAATCATCCCGAACTCATGCTGATAGGGAATAGGGAGAAGGCCAAGAGGAAAGATGAGAAAGCCGAGGCCGAAATACTGAAAGTTGCTTTTGATCTTTCCAAGCTGTCCGGCAGCCACTACCTTACCAGTGGAGGCGGCAAGTCCTCGGAGACCGGTGATAATAATCTCCCTGCTGATAATAATCAGGCAGATCCAGGCAGGTATTCGACCCATGGGAATAAGCATGATCAGGGCAGTGGTTACCAGGATCTTGTCGGCCAGAGGGTCCATGAGCTTCCCTAAAACCGACTCACTGTCGTACTTGCGGGCCACATAGCCGTCCAGCCAGTCTGTAAAGGCGGCAAAAGAAAAAACAAACCAGGCCAGAAAGGCAATAAGGGTACTCTGTACCAGAGAAAGAAGCACCACCAACAAAGGGATGAGGGCAAACCGCAGACCAGTAAGGAGATTAGGCCAAGTCATCAAATGCATCATACACTGCCTCTTTACTCATCTTCTTCTTTCCTTCTCATGACATCCCCTGGCTACAGTCAACGTCACATGGATTGTGGGAAATATCCCCGATACCCTTTGTAATGGGTAAGGACCTTTCTGACATAATTCATTGTTTCAGGGATTCTGGGGATTCTTCGTAAGCGTTTGACCAGCGTTGGTCCTGCGTTATAGGCAGCCAGACTGAGAGGGACATTGCCATCAAATGTATCGAGCATGCTTCGCAGATAACGGGTGCCGCCATCAATATTTTCCTGGGCATTAAAAGGATTGCGCACATTCAGTTCTTTGGCGGTCTCAGGCATAAGCTGCATCAAGCCCTGGGCACCCATCTTAGAAAGGGCATAACGATCGAAATCCGATTCAGCCTTGATCACAGCCTTGATGAGATACGGGTCCACATTATAACGACGGCTGACCTGATTGATATGGCTATCGTAAGTTGACGGACTACCAAGTCTACGCTGGCGCAGGCTGGTGGAGGCCCATTGATTACCTCTAGAGCCTGGTCTCTTTGAGAGCCTGGCATGAGTACTGACAGGTCGACAATCTCCGGAAGAGCGCATATTGCTGTAATACTCTTTCCCGCCACCATCGGCGCAGACAAACATCTCAGCCTTCAGCGCAGGCGACATTGAGAAAATCAGCATAGCACCGAAAAATACACTCAGTAATCCTGCTGTCTTTCTCATTCTTCCTCCACCAAGCTCGGCCTGATCCGCACCTATTTTTTCCGTTTTTCCCAATCGGCCAGAAACTGCTCGATACCGATATCAGTGAGCGGATGCTTTGCCAGTTGCTCGATAACTTTCAGAGGAATGGTCGCGATATCGGCCCCAATGGCTGCTGAATCCATCACGTGTTGCGGACTCCTTACACTTGCCACAATCACCTCTGTCTGCATACCGTAGTTACGAAATACCGTCATAATATCACTGACCACTTCCATTCCCTGCTGTCCGATATCATCGAGACGGCCAACAAAAGGGCTGACATACGTCGCTCCGGCCTTTGCAGCAAGCAGAGCTTGAGCAGCTGAAAAGATCAGGGTAACATTGGTCTTGATCCCAAGAGCTGTCAGCTGTTTCACAGCCTTTATACCCTCTATGATCATGGGAATTTTAATAACAATATTATCACTCATGGCAGCGAGTTCCTTGGCCTCTTTAACCATGCCCTCGGCATCGAGACTGACCACCTCGGCACTGATAGGGCCATCTACCACAGCCACAATATCCTTCAAAATCTGTTCAAAGGGCTTGTCTTCTTTAGCAATAAGTGAGGGATTGGTGGTCACGCCATCGACCATGCCCATCTCCACGCCCTTTTTGATCTGTTCGAGGTTGGCGGTGTCTATAAAAAATTTCATACTTTTTCTCCTTCTTGACTGACAAATCGATCGCAGCAGGCTTCGCTGCAGAAATATACTATTTTTTCTTTATGTTGCAGACGAACAGCCTGCTGTTTCGGAACCAACTTGCGACAGACCGGATCTTCTACAAGTACATCAGCAACCGGTGCACTGTCCTGTTCCGTAGACGCTGAAAGGTTCTCCGCTTTATCCTTTTTCTTGCCACTGGTCAGCAATCGATAAGCGATATAGAAAAGAATGGCAAGGACAACTAGTTTTATAGGGCTCACAGCCTAAGCCGGCATCGCCGGAAGTTAAATTAAGGTCACACAAGTTGCAAGTCGCTTTCACTCGCTAACGGATTACATATCAACCCACACAACCAAGCCATCTTATCAAACTGCCTTGATCGTGAACGAAAAACCTCATTTTGCAAAATACTCTCCCTTCATAGAGGTAGTATAAGCGCAAATTCTTCAAAAAGTCGATTGATTCTTCAACTCCATTCCTTGCGTTCAATCTTCTGAAAACCCTCTTCACCACGCTTTATTCGCTGCTGGAGCTGACGGTACATAGCTTCAGCAGTGAGCCCGGTCAGGGGATCTAAATGTCCCGGATCAATTTCAACAAGAGGAGCCAGCACAAAAAGTCTGGCTGCAATATGGGGATGCGGTATAAGCAGCTTGCTAGATGTCTGCACCCTGTCACCGTAGTAGAGGATATCCAGATCCAGTAAGCGATCCTTGTAACCATCCTCTCCCGTCTTCTGTACGCGCCCGAAATGATGCTCCACCTGCTGCAGGCGGAGCAGGAGATTTTCCGGATCAAGATCCGTTTCCAGGATTCCTACGGCGTTCAGGAAAAGGTGGTCACTTTCCATACCCACCGGCGCTGTAACATAGGGATGGGAAAGTCTCAAGACAGAGATCCCCGTCTCTTGCCCCAAAAGGAGCCAGGCCTGCTTCAGAATACGGTGGCTATCGCCAAGGTTAGAGCCCAGTGCAATCCAGACCCGTGCTTGACCGCTCACCTCACCTTCCTCTCACCAAGGCTCTGCCTGTTACAGATCCTGAAGCCCCAAGACATCAAACATGGTGTACAGACCCGGTTCCCTGCCTGCAACCCAGGCCGCTGCCTTGGCAGCGCCCTGAGCAAAATTGTCTCGACTATGGGCACGATGAGTAATCTCAAGACGTTCTCCGGGGCCACAGTAATAGATAGTATGCTCACCCACGATATCGCCACCACGAATGGTCTGCACGCCAATCTCTTTTTTACTGCGTTCGCCAATTATCCCACAACGCTCATACACGCCAACCTCATCAAGGTTTCTGTCCACACCCGAGGCAGCCATCTCAGCAAGTTTGAGGGCCGTTCCCGAAGGCGCATCCTTTTTCTTATTGTGATGAAGCTCAACAATCTCTATGTCATAGTCATCACCGAGGATAGAAGCGGCCTTGGCTGCAAGCTTAAAAAGGACATTCACGCCCACTGCCATATTGGGAGCCTGTACACAGGGAAAATCGACACTCAGTTTCTTCAATTCCGCCAGATTATCAGCGCTGAGTCCTGTGGTACCGATAACCATGGCAGTTTTATGTGCAGCAGCCACCTTGGCAAACTCCATGGTGGCCTTGTGAAAGGTAAAATCGATGATAACATCACCCTTATCAATCACTGCCTCCAGACCCTCTTCAATCTTCACACCTGCGGCACCCCAACCACCCATCTCACCGGGATCACGCCCCACGGCCGGACTCCCGACAGCCTCAAAAGCTGCAGCATAGTTGAGTTCAGGATGCTGACTCACCATATATCCGATGCGCTGACCCATCCTACCGGCAGCGCCTGCAATGATTACATTTATCATTTATTCTTTCCCATCGTCCTTATGTTGGAATAATTCAGCAGCGTCTTCGGGCCACCCGGCGCCTTTGGCTAAATCAGGAACCATTACAAGCTACAGCAGCCCTGCATCCTTCATTGCTCCGGTCAAAACGGTCAGGGCCTTGTCATCAATTCCGGTAAGGGGCAGACGCGGCAAGCCATCCTTGATCTTTCCCATGAGCTCCACACCCTTTTTGGCAGGAACAGGATTTGGAGCAGAAAACATGGAAGTCATTAGAGGAAACAGAGTGTAATGCAGCTCATTGGCCTTTTTGATATCTCCGGCCAATGCTGCCTCCATGAGATCAGCCATGCCCCGTGGATGAACATTTGAGGTAACCGAAATAACGCCTTTGCCACCGACAAAGACTGTGGGCATGGAGGTAAAATCATCGCCGGACAGGAGGATAAAGTCATCCGGACACTGACGAATGACCTCACTTATCTGCTGCAGAGAAGCACACGCCTCTTTGATGCCGATGATATTCTTCAGCTCAGCCAGGCG
This sequence comes from Desulfocapsa sp., assembly GCA_030145625.1. Taxonomy (GTDB): domain Bacteria; phylum Desulfobacterota; class Desulfobulbia; order Desulfobulbales; family Desulfocapsaceae; genus Desulfocapsa. Next base: position 13,624 of record JAQYVF010000097.1, read on the forward strand.
GGCAACGGTTTCGGGCAGGATATTAATGGAAGTCCGACTCGGCACATTATAGAGAAACATGGGAATATCCACGGTCTCGGCAATGGCTTTGAAGTGTTGGTACAATCCTTCCTGGCTCGGCTTGTTATAGTAAGGAGTAACGGAAAGCACGGCATCAGCTCCGCTGGCCTTGGCACTCTCTGTAAGCTCGATGGCCTCCTTGGTGTTATTGGCACCGGTACCTGCAATAACAGGAACACGGCCATTAACAGTCTTGACGGTAAGTTCAATAACCCGTTTATGCTCATCAAAGTCGAGGGTAGCTGATTCACCTGTGGTTCCGCAGGGCACAATACCGTTGGTACCGCCGGAGATCTGAAACTCGATAAGATCTATCAATCCCTGTTCATCAAGCTCATCATTGATAAAAGGGGTAACAATTGCGACGATGGCGCCATGATACTTTTCCATGATTTCTCCTAGCTCTATATTCTTTAGCCTTCAACCTTCGGCCTTCAGTCTATCTTCAGTCTCTTCTCTTACAATAACGACTCAGCCGTCAGCTGTCCTTCATAGATAATCCTTGCCGGTCCATGCAGATAGACATTCTCTGCTGCCGGGCCCTCTTTCAGATCAAAGATGATAGTCAACCGATCTCCGCCCGAAGTGAGAACCTCCACCGGTGAAGCTGCCACCCCTTCGATCTCGGCAAAGATGGCAGAGGCCACGGCTCCTGTGCCACAGGCCATGGTTTCATCCTCCACACCACGCTCATAGGTACGAACACGAATTCCGCCATCGGCCAGGGGCTGAACAAAATTTGCATTGGTACCAGCCGGCTGAAACATGTCGTGGAAACGGATGTCATGTCCCCACTCCTTCACCGGTATTTCCGCTCCCTCATCCATAAAGAGCACGGCATGAGGGACTCCTGAATTCATATAGGAAAACGTTTTATCCTCATCGCCAAGCCTTACCTGAAGCCCTGTTCGAAAATCGAAGGGCGCTGTCATAAGCAGACTCACCTCATCCCCATCGCCGAGAATCTCCGCCTCAATAATCCCGGCCATGGTCTCAAAAGACATTTTTTTACCGGCAATGTTTTTGGAATAGGCAAAACGTGCGGCACAGCGGGCACCGTTCCCGCACATCTCTGCCACAGAACCATTGGCGTTATAAAAACGCCAACTGAAATCCGCCTTGTCCGACTCCTCAATAAAAATCAGGCCATCGGCCCCCACTGAAAACATACGGCGGCATACCCTGCTCACGAACTCCGCCTGCACCTCTTCCGGCACCAAAACTCGACGATGATCAATGATGATAAAATCATTCCCGGTGCCACTCATTTTGGCAAAGGGTATGGGAAAATTAACGTCCATCATCTTTCTCTAAAAATTCGGGGATAGCCTCGCCCTGAACAAGGGATTCCATGGTCTCACGCTCACGAATGACGGCAAAACGATCACCGGCAACCATAACCTCGGCCACCCGGGGACGGGAATTGTAATTAGAGGCCATGGTAAAGCCATAGGCCCCTGCACTCATCACTGCCAGCAAGTCATCCTGTTCCACCAGTGGAAACTCCCGATCCTTGGCCAGGAAATCACCTGTCTCACAGATCGGTCCGACAATATCCACCAGTTGACTGGCCGCTTTCTTCTCCTTGACAGGAATAATGGAGTGAAAGGCTCCGTAGAGGCTTGGACGGGTCAGGTCATTCATCCCCGCATCCACCACCACAAAATGCTTTTCTTTCTCTCCACCACGATTGGTCTTGGTGTACTGTACCTCGGTAACCATGATGCCGGCATTGCCGACAATAACTCGCCCCGGCTCAAGGATCAGGGTGGCTTTGAGACCACTCAGTTCTTCTTTGATGGCCTTGGCATATTCCAGGGGATGAGGTGGTTGTTCGTCGTCATAGGTGATGCCCACACCGCCGCCAAGATCAATATAATTAATACTGATCTCCTTTTCCGCCAATCGACCAACAAAGTCCTTCAC
>JAQYVF010000172.1 GCA_030145625.1 Desulfocapsa sp.
AAACAATCTTCTGATGAACATCAGTCAGACCTAAGTCCGGCTCGCGGGATAAAAAAAGGGCGATGGTGCCGCTGACGATGGCTGCCGAGGCCGAACTCCCGGAAAAGAGAGCGTATTTTTTTGCCCCGTTACTGGTGGTCATGATATTTCGTCCGAAGGTATATACATCCACCCATTTGCCGAAATTGCTAAATTTTAGAGGCCTGCCGTTCACTCCGGCCGCCCCCACGGTGATCACCCCGGGCAATGCGGCCTCACTGCCATGGTCGGTCAAAGTTGTCCCTTCGTTCCCGGCGGCAAAGACCATGACCACACCTTTTCCCCCCCGCCCTTTGGAGGTTAAATCGTTGATAACATCGGCGATTGGTTCCAAAAGATAACGTGACTTCCAACTGCAGTTGATAATGTCAGCGCCTGCTATTTTGGCCAGGTAAAAACTGAGAATGGTGCGCGAGGTCCAGGTGTCGGGATGACGAATGGCGATAAAATCGGCCTCGGGGGCGATGCCGTCGATCCCGAGGCCGTTATGCCGGGCAAAGATGATTCCCGCCACCTCGGTGCCATGGGTATCGAAAGCCAGCCGGGGGGAAGGATCCAGAGTACCGCTCTCCAGATCGTAGCCGAAGGTCAAGGACACCCCATGAAGATCCTCATGATTCAGGTCGAAACCGTCATCGATGATTGCAATTTTAACCCCTTTGCCCCTGGTGTCCTTCCACAACGCATCAACACCCAGTTTCCTGATATAGTCAGTCGGCTCGCGACGAGTGGCGCTGTGTCTGGATTTGTCATGAATCTGCAACAGGTCGGGCTGAGCGGCGACGATCAGCGGCGAGGCGGTAAAACGGGCAAGGATTTGTTCCAGATCCCCGGGATCGGGAAACGAAACGGAAAAATAGCTGCCACTGTCGAGGAGGTAGAGCTCCGTGACCTTGGTAACCCGTGTGTCAACACTGTGCAGCGCCTCCTTTCCCACTCCCGGCGCCGCCTTGACGACTATTCTGTCGGTGGTTTTCATTTTCATACCTGCTAAGGAGAAAAAACCATCCGGCAAGGGGGTTAAGGTTACCATGACTGAAAAATTGCGGAACTGCAGCGCTTGGGCAGGTGCTGCAGGCGTAACTAAAATGGTTAATAGCAAGGCAATAGCAAGGCGCAGCCTAAGCATGGTCGTAACCATACCGCCAATGCTTTTTGTTTGTTCAATTTGAGTTTTCATCCAAAAAAAGATTCTTTCCAAATTCTGTTTAGGCTTCACATCGGAAAAAGTCGATATGCCTCGATTCAGTTTTTGTCGCTGTCGGGAGCTGATCAGTAATTGATTTTTCTGGCAAGCGGTCAGAGCGGGAAGAAACCCCTCAATGGGGTCATTTACCCATCAAAGGTAGCCGTAAAACACCATTCGCCAGCGAGTGATGGTGGTAAAAAGATGCCTCAGTCGCCCCGCCCCCCTGCACCGGGATTCCAGATTGTTAATAAACCCATAAAATACTTTACGGTACGGTGAATTAAAAGGCAAGCGGCGACACTTATTCCCCTGGAGAGACCCATATTACTCTCCACTTTCCTTGATGACACAGACAATCGTCATCTTTGGCATACACCGTGGACATAGGAGCGTCAATGAATGCAGTAGATGAATAACTTTTTCACACGCTAAAGAATTAACTGCTATAGAATGTTAGGTGATTTGGTAAAACAGAGGCAGGAGGAGCCTTGTTTCTCTATGTAGAGGCATAGTACAATCGGAGAAAAAGACATTCATCTCTTGGATAATTCTCACCAGCATATTTCGAGAAGAATGCTAAGAAAATAAAACTAGTGGGTTCCCCCAGTATCCATTATTTTGGGGAAAGACCAGCAAACACCACCAGAAGGTGAGTTCACTACACAAGTGCACCACTGTTAGTTCCGTCCATATTTAACCGATTTCCATAATAACTGACAAATGTTGCACGTAACGGTTTGTTCAAATTACCAGGGCTCTACCTATCACGCACAAAATCAAAATTCATCAAAGCCAAGCCATGCCGTTGCACCACTACGCCATGAAAACCGGGACGGATCTATTTTTTCTGGTGTATTCAAGTTCCAAGCTTACCTCTTGTTAGTGATAAAAACCGTGGTCTGTTTTGCGGTCCTGTAGGAGCAGTTGCCTGCACCGGAGATGGCGAATTTATCGCCCTTAAAATCCTGGCTAAAGAAGTTTACGGCTGGCTGGAACGAAAGATGAGTCCACATAAAGTGGCACAAAAGGTGATGACTCTGTTTGATGATTCTGTTGATCTCGGGCTTATCATTTTAACTGAAAACGAATTTGCAGCAAATGCCCGTAACGGCATGGCCTGGTCACATCTTACAGGGCGTAAGTGGATGATATTATAGAAACTTCCTGCGGTTAGTGCAGGAGGGGGAGGGGGGATCGTTTCTGGGGCGGTTATCTCTCCTGTGTAATGGACAAAAAAAAAGACCTCGCTAAAAGCGAGGCCTTTTTTTTGTTGTCAAATCAGAATATTACTGTTTGGTAACATTCTCTGCAGCAGGTCCTTTGGGGCCGTCAACTATATCGAAGCTCACTCGGGCACCTTCATCGAGAGATTTGAAACCATCACTCTGAATTGCTGAATGATGAACAAAGACATCCTTGCCACCATCTTCTTCGATAAAACCAAAACCTTTTGCATCATTAAACCATTTAACTGTTCCGTCTGACATTTACTACTCCTGTGTACTGGGTTCTCTTAAGAACCTATTTTTGTTATAATCCGGATCGTTAACATACGATCCGGTACCAGTTTTGTTGCCAAAACTGGATTGAGACTCTTGTTGTGCTACTGTTATGCTATGGCCTGATTCCATGGGGATTTCTTTTCCCCCTGACAGGTCCATTTTTTTTTCCCATCCTGGAGGATGGTTGTTGTTCTTTGTTTTCCCCGAAAATACGGGGGGTACCTTGAAGACTGGACTCTTTGGTATAAACGAGTTTTTTACCAAGAGACCGCTCAAGTGCTTTGGTCATCTTGTAGTCGTCTGTTGTTGCAAAGGTAAAGGCTGCGCCGGTACAGCTGGCTCTCCCTGTTCGTCCGGTACGGTGGGTGTATGTTTCGGCTGTTGCCGGCATGTCAAAATTGATAACATGGGAGATCCCTGACACATCTATTCCTCGAGCTGCAATGTCGGTGGCTACCAAAATATTGTATGTGCCGTTTTTGAAACCTTCCAGGGCCAGCTGCCGTTTCTGCTGCGACAGGTTGCCTTGAAGAGAAGTGGCTTTGTGTCCTGATTTTTGCAGTTGAAGAGCAAGGTTTTTGGCCTTGTGCTTCGTTCTGGTAAAAACAATGGCCGTTGTGATTTCCTTTTCCTGCAAAATCTTTTTCAGCAAAGTGGCCTTGTTTTTCTGTTCAACCTGACAAAATGAGTGGGAGATCGATGCAGTTGGCTTGGTATGATTGATCTGCACGGTGGCTGCGTTAGTGAGGATGTCCTCAGCCAGAGAACGGATCTCTTTAGGCATGGTCGCAGAAAAGACAAGAGTCTGTCTCTTTCTCGGCAGCTTGCTCAAAATCCGACGGATATCCGGCAAAAAGCCATGGTCGAACATGTGGTCGGCCTCGTCTAAAATCAGCATCTCCACTGTGGACAGATTAATCGCCTTATCGTTTGTCAGGTCTAGAAGGCGACCGGGGCAGGCCACAACAATCTCCGCACCTCTGCGGATTTTATTGATTTGAGCCTGTTTACTCACTCCACCATAGATGACAATGCTGCGCAAATGTGTTTGCTCAGCCATTTTTCCTATATAGGTATGGGTCTGTTCAGCAAGTTCCCTGGTAGGCGCAATGATCAGGGCTCGAACTTTTCCCCTTGGACCGCTGTGAAGACGCTGTAGGATAGGAAGAACAAAGGCTGCAGTTTTGCCTGTGCCGGTCTGGGCAAGGCCAAGAAGATCACGCCCGGCAAGAACCGGGGGTATGGACTGCATCTGAATAGGGGTAGGTGCTGCATACCCGCTGGTATCAATGGCTGTCTGGATCTGGGGGTGAAACTGAAATACTGTGAAACTCATTAAAACTCCTTTTGTATGGTAAGCAGGCACTGGGCAATGAATGTATTTGTTGGCCCGGGCCCTCCATTGGAGCCTGGCACTTGCTAGTATCTGACTAATCAGTCAGGATTTTCTTTTTATTAATGGGAGAAAATTTGTAAGAGAATATATCTGTTATGACTTATTCTGCGAGTCTGCTCTTGGCTTTTGCAGAGCATTTTACAAATGTTGATGCAACTTTTGTAAGGTGCATTTCAGCGTAGCCAAACCACTTGGATTTTCTTGTGAAAGGATCAGAACCGATTGAGATTGTTTTAACAAGACCCTGACAGGGAGGAATTTTCTCCAATTCCGACCTGGTCATGGTGGAGGGTACAGCTGCTGACATATAGTTTTATAATGTATTTTTTTAAGCGATCAGCAAATGATTTCTACGGTAGCGAAGGATGCACAAAGAGAACAACTTAGGCGGGAAAACGTGAAAGAATATGCTTTTTTTTATTGTAGTTTTTATTTTCTATTTGGAAACAATACTCGATACTATAATTTTTTGCAAGCATAAAAGAGTTAGGTTCGCATGCGTCAGTGATATTTGGTAGAAAGGGTTATGACCGGAAGCATAGAATTTTGAGCTTACACCGATAGGATATGAGGTGGTATAGAAAAAGTGGATACAAATCCAAGGGTACATACGGTACCCGCCGAATAGCCCAACAGTTTCAATTGACTGGAAATCCTTTTGGGAAACATAAAGCGGGATCGTTTATGAAATTAGCTGGTGTGAAGGCTAAACCGAAAAAGAAGTTCAAAGCCACGACAGATAGCAGACATAACCTACCGGTATCACCAAACCTTTTTTGGTGTGGTTTTTTGACCAATGCCCCAGGTTGTGTCCTAGTCGGGGATATCAACTATATCTGGACTAAGGATGGATGGCTATACCTGGCTGTTGTGATTCTCAAGGAGAGTGGGGGGGGATATCGTCACGCTCAATAATGCCCAAAGTATCGGAAACCTCTCCATAGCCAATAAATGCTGTGGAAGCCACAACATCAAAATTTGCTAACCACCGAGTTGTTTCATCTTTATAATCAGTTGAAATTCTGCTAGACAAAGGAATATAAAACTAACAAATATTGCACGTAACGGTTTGTTCAGATTACTGGGGCCCCTATCAAGAATACAAACAAAACTCATCAAAGCCAAGCCATGCCGATGCACCTCTACGCCACGCTATCTTGACAACTTCTTCCTGCATTGCTAAACCAGTATAATACCACAGTGGGAGGATGTCTTCGGCGGAACTTCTGCAAGAGGATAATCTGCAAGA
>JAQYVF010000139.1 GCA_030145625.1 Desulfocapsa sp.
CAGCATACTTAAGGCTTCCACGGCCAAAGATAATTTCAGGAATGGCAAACTTAGTTGTTTCCATAATCACATCCATTTTTTTTAAAAAAATATATACTCAGGTAAAATAAAACATCAAAAGTACAGAAATCAACACGACAGTTTGTCTGAATTCCACTCCTTCTGACCCATCCGTTTGTAAGCAATACAACAGCTGAATAATATGCAAGTGTCAGCACTTCTTTACAAATTTTTAAGCAAGAATCGCGCCACAACGAAAAACAACAGCAAGTCAGCTTGTTGACTGGCTGACCTGCAACACTCCTGAGTCATTATGACCCAACAACGGGTAGCAGGAATATAGATTACGATGACAAAGAATATTTAGGACGTCGTAAAGCCTGTAAAGTGCAGGCCCCAACAAAACACGAGTCACTTTGACCCAACAAAAAGCGTATAGCGGGTCACAATGACACAACAGGCAACGGAAAAACAGTCCATCATTGCCTGGAAAATCCTTCTAATGAATATTAAAAAGGAGATTTTTTCTTGTGAAGCACATATGATATCAGCTCCATTCGCTTATCAAGGTTGCACCCATCTATAATTGATTACATCCTTTTCACTTTGCAATTTCAAGGTATTTTTAAGATAAATACAAAAAGCATTCCTAACAAAAAAGAGCCCAATCACTCTTGCCAGAAAAATCCTTTTACAGGGGGGAGAGTAAAGATAGCTTGATAACCTATGATAAGTTACCCAAGAAGATAGCCGCAAAATCGAGACATTCATGCAATTGCACCGATGTCTTTCAATAACTGGATCAAAAAATGATCACACAACAACTCTTGCAAGAATACGGTGCAAACAAAAAACCCCCTTGAACAAATACATATTCAAGGGGGCTGGTAACAAAGAAACAGACGTTATTATTTCTGCATCATGCTGAATTGACCATCCTTAACAGTAAACATGGCAAAGGCATCAATCCCCAAACCATTATGGTCAGTGGCAGAGAAATTAAATTCACCTGCAGTACCGGTAAACCCCTTGATCTCTTCCAACGCATCCCGAGCTTTAGCGCTATCGGGCCCGGCTACTTCTATAGCTTTGGCCAAAAGGAGCATGGCATCATAGGTATGACCACCAAAGGTGGAAATATCTTCACCATATTTTGATTCATAAGCGGTTTTGTAAGAGACCAGGAAATCTTTGACTGGTCCCGGGCTCAATTGCTCTGCACCAATAATCTTGCTGGCCGGGAAGATTATACCCTCAGCAGCAACTCCTGCGGCCTGGACATACTTGATATTGGCAAAACCATGACTTTGAAAAAGAGGGACGTCCCATCCACTCTGACGCATATTCTTGGCAATGATTGATTGTGCAGGCACAATAGACCAGTTAATCACCGCCTGAATTTCAGGATTAGATTTTATCTTGGTTACAAGTGCTGTTAAATCAGTGGCTTTTTTATCATAAGTCTCTGACTCAACAATGGTAATACCATACTCTGGTGCCAATTTTTTAAGCTGTCCCTTACCTGCCTTGCCAAAACCGGTATTACCGGTTACCACCGCAACTTTAGTGATATTCATGCTATTCATAGTCATGAATATTTTCCGGGCGGCATAGGAGTCGCTGGGAGCGGTTTTAAAAACATACTTGGAGACAGGATTGACAATAAGCTCTGCCGAAGCACAAGAAATCAAGATAGTCTTATTTTTATCACAAATAGACTTGATCTTCAGAGTTTCTCCGCTGGTTGAAGGTCCGATAATGGCAAAAACCTTTTCTTCCTCAATGAGCTGACGGGTAAAAGAAATTGCCTTGGCAGGATCAGCTGCAGAATCCTTCATGATCAGTTTGATGGTATGGCCATTAATTCCACCTTTTGCATTAATGGAATCAACAACCATCCGAAGTGATTTTTCCTCCGGATCTCCTAAAAATGAAGCAGGACCTGTTTGTGCCAGGATAGCCCCAATTTTAATTTCGGCAGCACTGCTTGATCCGAGCAAACCTAAAAAGCAGAAAAACGCCAGAACAATACACGTCAAGCAACTCCAAGGGGACAACCACGATCTTTTCATTTTTTCACCTCGTAACTTATTAAAATAAAACGTTAATGTATTATTATGTCAGATAATTCTCACCCAAAAGACACTTTTCGCCCAAGCTCTACATCATAGCACAAACTTCACTATCCAAATCCCACCAATCCCCCAACAGGACTCTTCCTGCAGATGGACTATGCTATTGTGGCCAATATCTTAAGGCCACCTGGTCTTGATCGAAACCCTTCATTTTTGAGTGGACATCAAACAATTGTTTTGACCTTTGTAATTCAAATTCGACATCAACTTACTCGTTTGCTCTTTCACCAGCAACCAGAAACCACGCAGCCTTTACAGGAAAAACTAAAGAAACTAAATGTAATAAAAAAATCATTAGTGCGCACTTTCCCAGGAAAAAAGGAGCCGAAATCACTCTCTTCAGAGACATAACTCGCTTTCATCAAGCAACATTTAAGGCTTCAAAACCTGACATGATGTCAAGCAGCTCTGCTGTTATGGCACTCTGTCTGGTCTCACGAAATTGCCCCTGAAGTTTTTCTTCGAGTTCAAGAATATTTTTTTCTGCAGCCTGCATGGCAGAAAGACGAGCTGCATTTTCACTGGCCAGCGACTGGGCAAAGGCTTTATAGATTGAAGCAAAGATATGCTGCCGAAAGATATGTTCAAAAAACGCATCCATCTCCATACCAATAATTGGTAAACTGCGGGACGACCAGCTTGCTTCTTTATGCTGTTTGCTCCACTTCGCATCAAAGGGCAGGACCTGCAAGGAAACAGGTTCATACATCCCTCCCCTGCCAAGGCGGTTATAATAAAGGAAGAACATTTCAATCTGCTGTTTTTCATGAAGCCCGGCAAAATGTTGGACCATAGTAAACATCAGATCACTTATGGCATCGTTGGATGAGGGCAGAAAAAAATGCTGTTCTATCTTGGTTTCCTCTTCCAATCCTGCCCGCACGCGTTCTCCGGCAGTCCAGTAATAGGGTGTGATCCCTTGCGCCTTGAGAGAAGCTATCTCCTCCAGGGAAAATTGAACAATAGCATCGTTAAACTGCCCACACATACCTTGATCTGACCCTATTACCAGGCAGACGGCCACTGACGAACGTTTTCTGTCTTGAATATGGACATGGTTACGAAACAACGCCTGCCAACCGGTTTCGATAACATCACTGTATTCATCCATTGATCTGGCCGCTGTCTCAAACTGTCTGATATTGACGGCAGCAAGACTTTTCATGGTCTTGACAACAGAAAGCAAATCATGTGCTGTTCTTATTTTTCTGCTAAGGCCCTCCAAATTCTCCATATTATTCGTCCTCTAATCCTGCAACTCCTATTTCAGATACTATCTTTTCTAACTCCTGCTCAAGCTTGTGCCAGACAGGATCATCCTTTTCTGCTGCAGCAATAGCATGAGAGAACCCTTCCGTATTTCTGACAAGCTCAACAATTTTTGCCTCCATTACCGCAATAGTGTTGAGCGGCAACAAATCCGCCATACCTGTATTGACTGCTAACAGCACGGCGATTTGTTCAGCCGCACTGAGAGGTGAAAACTGCTTCTGTTTTAATATTTCCCGAACTCGATGACCATGTTTCAAGGTTTTTTTGGTCCTCTCATCAAGACGGGTACCAAAGCGGGCAAAAGATTCAAGCTCCTGAAACTGTGAATAAGAGAGACGAAGATCACCTGCAACTTTTCGATACGCCGGTAATTGGGCCTTGCCACCTACACGCGACACAGATTTGCCAACATCAACAGCCGGCAACACCCCTTTCTGGAAAAGATCGGGAGACAGATAAATCTGACCATCCGTTATTGAAATAAGATTCGTCGGGATATACGCAGAGATATTCTGGGCCTCGGTTTCAATTATCGGTAATGATGTCAGTGAGCCACCGCCATATTCAGGTCTGAGCCGGGTTGAGCGTTCCAAAAGACGGCTGTGCACGTAAAAGATATCGCCGGGATAAGCCTCCCGGCCTGGCGGACGGCGAAGAAGAAGAGAGATCTGCCGATACGCCAGGGCATGCCGCGTCAAATCATCATAGACGATGAGGACATCTTTCCCCATGGCCATGAAATATTCTGCCATGGAAGTCGCTGCATAAGGAGCAATAAACTGTATTCCGGGAGGATCACTGGCTCCAGCGACGACGACTGTGGTGTAGCGCATTGCATTGTGCCGTTCAAGCTCGGCAACCACCTTGGCAACAGAGGAGCTGCGCTGGCCGATGGCACAGTAGAGACAAAGAACATCTTTATCAGCCTGGTTAATAATGGTGTCAACAGCCACCCCTGTTTTACCGGTCTGACGGTCACCAAGGATAAGTTCTCGCTGCCCGCGACCGATGGGAATAAGCGAATCTATAACTTTGATACCGGTCTGCAGAGGCATGTTCACCGGGCCTCGCACCATGATTGGCGGAGCCTCCCTCTGCACCGCCATAGGCGTACCATCGGGTATCGAACCTTTTTCATCAAGGGGCCGTCCAAGGGGATCGACAATGCGCCCGATAAGGCTTTCAGTAACAGGTACCTCAAGGATTCTCCCGGTTCTTTTTATTTCTGCTCCCGCCTTTATACCTTTTTCCTGATCAAGCAGAACAATGCCTGTCTTCTCCGGCAGGATGTCAATAACCATGCCAATGACGCCATTATCAAAATGAACAAGCTCTTCCGATTTTATTCGTTTGAGCCCTTCAGCCCAGACTATCCCCTGGCCTATAGAAAGAGCCCTGCCCACCTCTTCCTGAGCAATTGAGGCACTATAGTGTTCTACTCCTTCCTCAAGCTCTTTTTCAGTATCATCAAGAAGCTGATCCAGGATGGTCTTATTTTTCATGATGTGCTCCGGAAAGCGTATTCATTGCTTTATGGATATCAGCCTCCATCTCAAACATATAACGGTTTAAATTCCATTCCCATTTCTGGCCGTCACTTAAGAGTCTTACGCCAAAACCCAGATCATTTTCTTCCCGAAAAAAAATCTCCCTGCCATCATTTAAATAGGGACTGAGCACCTCTGTCAGTTGTTCTTTCTGAGCCTCTACCAGCGGGAATCCAGTAATACACTTGACTGCAGCTGCCGAAGCAGATAGCACTGCAGCAATACCCTCTTCCTTATTGGCAATTTTTACCGAAAAGGTATTTATAAGCCTGGCTTCCAATTCATCATCGGCGAGATCGGCCAAGGCCTTCCTGGCAATCCTGAAGACATTTCTACTGACAAGCTGTTTGAGTTTTTGGAGAAAGGCTTCCTGCTCAGAGTCCAGGATACTGTTCCATCCCTCTCTCTTTTCATCGATTTCCGATTGCAGGCGCAGGAGGGCATCATGCTTCCATTTCTCTACCTCTTGCCCGACCTGTAGCATCCTCTCCTCCCTGGCCACGGCAAAAGCCTCCTGTTCTTTAGTCAAGGCAGCGACTCTCTGGACGGCATCCTCTTCTGCCTTTGCAGCCTCTGCCAGGCGTGCTGCGACCTTGCGCTCCCGTTCATCCATGGCCTTAATTATCGGGCCGTACAGAAATCGTTTGAGCAGGGCGATAAGGATCAGAAAATTAATGATCTGAAAAATGACTGTGGGCCAGTCAATAAGCATTGCCTACCCCCCTATCTTCGCCAGGAAATAATTCCAAAATGGGTTGGCAAAAATCAGAATCATTGAGACAACAAAACAGTAAATAGCCGTTGACTCAACCATAGCAAGACCGACAAAAAGGGTCCGTGTTATGGTATTTGTCTCATCTGGTTGCTGGGCAATCGAGCTTAAAGCCATCGCCAAGGCACGCCCTTCACCAAGAGCAGGACCTATGGCTCCGATACTGATACAGAGGGCCGCAGAAACGATTGAAGCCACCGCTATGAGTGTCAAGCTGTCCATGAAAAACTCCTCTTCTTATTATTGAATAGAATCTTACCTGATGATTTCGTTAAAAAAACCAATAACCAAGCATCAAACAGACAATATTACATGTCACAGTTTTCAGCGTGTACTGCTTGTTCTTCGTGCACCGTTAACCCTGCAGCAATATATACCGTTGCCAGAATCGCGAAGATATAGGCCTGAACAATGCCGGTTAGCAAACCAAGCATCTGCATGATCACCGGGAAAATCAAAGGCGCAATAGCGAGAAGAATCCCTCCTATCATACCGCCGCTCATAACATTACCGAAAAGACGGACAGCAAGTGCCAGGGTCCGGCTTATTTCGCCTATCACATTGAATGGCAACATCATAGGGGTTGGTCTGATGTAATTTTTCAAATACCCGCCCAAACCACTATCTCTGATGCCATAGAGCGGCACCGCCACCATGACACAAACGGCAAGACCTGCAGTGGTGGACAGAGAGCCTGTAGGTGCCTGAAAGCCTGGAATAATGGAAAGCAGATTACAAAATGCAATAAATATAAAAAGGGTACCGATAAAGGGAAGAAAAGGCCTTGGCTCCTGCCTGGTGACATCCCGGATCTGACCAAGCAGCAGGGTAACAATGATCTCGATCAGGTTCTGCCAGCGGGGGACATGCGAACCAGTGGAGAGACGCCTGGTCACAAGCCAGGAGCCAAGGGTCAACAAGGCCATAACCAACCAGGTGAAAAGGATGGTGCCATTCAGAGTAATAAATGCAGTCTCAAAAAAGACAATACTGTCTGGACTAAGTCGCATGAGCCTGTTCCCTGCTCAAGTTTGAAACCCAGCGAACCATGAAATAACGAACAGCAAAAATTCCGGGCAGCATAATAAGAAAAACACCGGGATTGACTTTGACTGCAACAAACAAGGCCAAAAGTGTTGGAACAAGTCGGAGAGCAGCGCTGCAGAGAAAAAGTCTTTTGGGGTTCCTGCTGACTGGAATTTTTTTGACAGTAAGCCAGAGACCGCCAAAATAAAAAAGACCCAGTCCTATTCCACTCAAAAAACCGAGAAGATATGGCCAGACAGACTCAACTATCATCTTCATCTCCCTGTTTATTTATTGAATCCCGCTCCTTCTCCAGCCAATACCAGACATTATAGCAACCGAGACCGAGGCCGGCAATAAAGAGCATCAGTGTCCACGAATACCTGCCAGACAGGTTACCGTCTATCCATAACCCGGCAAAGACACCAACAACTGCCGGCACAGCAATGGACCACCCCACCATACCGAACATGCCAAGACCGAACCAGACATGTTTACCCTGCTTTAAGCTCCTCAGCTTTCGCTTTTCCCGATCATGGACCTCTTTCGAAAAATCATTAGCTGGCCTGTTTTTGGGGGCTGCCATTCCAATTTCATCCTCAACTTAATCCGGCAATATCGGATCAGTTTTATTGATTAAGTGACTGTCAATGACTGAATTCCATGAATTGTCGCAGAAATCCTGCCTCAAGCCTTGCCACAGCTGATCTATTCAATTTCTCCTTCTCACTTCTCTCTTCAAGCATGTTCTCAACTTCCTGATTCAGCATGCCAAGTTCTCCGGCAACTGCCCGCCTTGCCGCAATCATCACCTCCCGACCTTTTTTAACGAGTATTCCATTATCAAGGGCCAGAAAAAATTCTCTCCCATCCAGCTCAGTATATGAAAAAACTCCTGAAACAAGTGCTGTAACGTAGTCGATATGCCGAGGCAACAAGCAGAATCCTCCAGCGGGGCTTTCCCCTTTTACCTTCATAACCTTTTGCTCAATAAATATGCCTGACGGCAGGTATATTTTCAGGTCGATACCGGACTCATTCATACCGCACTCTGCTCTTCATTTATTTTCACCTCGCTGATCGGCCCAATCATATAAA
>JAQYVF010000163.1 GCA_030145625.1 Desulfocapsa sp.
ATCTTTGCCGTAATCTCTAAATACCAGTACAGGGTTATGGTTGCGTATGGGGTCTCCGTGGTACTGGGGTGGGAGAAGGTGTTTGATTTGCTGGTTATGGTCAAGTTGTGCTCTTTCAACAGTGTCAGGTGAATGAAAGAGGGGGACGGTGAAGAAAAAAATTCCTCCTGGTCGTAACACCCTCCTGATTTCAGAAAATCCTGCCAGGTCGTTGGGGACATGTTCAAAAACTTCTGTTGAAGTACAGATGTCAAAGCTATTATCCGGAAAGGTCAATTTTTGCACATCCTGGCAGAGGATACCGTTATGGAGGTCTCCCGGTTTCACTTCATCGAAATACTCTGAACAGGTCAGCTTCCTGCAGTTCTTTTTGAGAAATGTAAACAGCGGTCCTCGAGCAGAGAGTTCGTAGACCTCTTTTGTAGAGAGGTCTGGAAATAATTGGCGTAGCACTGAAATTAGGGACATTGTAACGGATGTCGCCCGACAAGTTAGACAGCGAACAGCAATTTCGTTGTGATGAAGTCTGATGATAATGCGCTTGGTGGCGCAGACAGGGCAGTAGCTATAGGTCATGGCAAATTCTCGCCATTTTACACTGCTGATAGCCCTGGAAATGGTATCTGATATCATTGCTTGATTTGACTTGTTGAAATTTTCTTGAAATAGTGCTGGCCGGCTCTTAATTGATTGCCATGTTTCAGTTCCTCTTATATGATACCCTAAGATTTAGACAAGTTCTCTCTATTACTAGCATTTGTTTCTATTCGGTTTCCTTTTTTTTCTCAAGGTGAAGAGTGTCTCCCCGTATTTCTGTTATCATTGTCAATTACAATGCAGGCATGGAGCTTGTCAGGTGTGTTCAATCTGTCCTTGAGACAGAAATCGATCTGGAAATAGTTGTTGTTGACAATGACTCCCATGATGAAAGTGTTCAACAACTCCTTGCCCAATATCATGGTGAAAAAAATCTTTGTATTTTAAATAATAAAAAGAACATGGGGTTCGCGGTGGCGTGTAATCAGGGAAGCAACACTGCCACAGGTGAATTTTTACTCTATCTTAATCCGGATTGTATTGTTGAACCAACGACGATTCCTGCTCTGTTGCAATGTTTGCAGAATGATCCACAGATAGGAATGGCTGGTGGCTTGATTCTGAATCATGATGGATCCGAACAGCGGGGATGTCGAAGGGATATTCCGACTCCTTGGAAATCATTGGTCAATTCTTTTGGTTTGAAACGTTTTGCTCGCTTAAATCGAAAGATTTTCTCAGACTTTCGACTGGACCGGGAGCCGATTCCAGAAAAAGCAGTGGAGGTTGATGCTATTTCCGGGGCCTGTATGCTGGTCCGCAGAGAGGCTTTTGCACATGTTGGCCCCATGGACGAAGGCTATTTCCTGCACTGCGAAGATTTAGACTGGTGTATGCAGTTCAGACAGCGTGGATGGAAAATTATGTTTGTTCCTCAGGCCAGACTGTTTCACAGCAAGGGCAGTTGTTCTGCCTCCAGGCCGGTTTTTGTTGAATGGTCTAAACACAAGGGGATGGTTCGGTTTTACAGAAAATTTTTTGCCGACCAATATCCGTTGCCAATGCTGTGGCTTGTCTGGTTTGGAATATGGTTACGCTTTAGCCTTTCTCTTACAAGGTATTTCTTGCGAAAGCTTTTTGGGATGGGGCAAAAAGGTGAGTGAGAAGAGAGTTGGTCTGATTGGTGGTGCAAGCTTTGTCGGCGAACGGTTACGTCTTCTTCTTGAGCAGGAGGGGTATCGGATTACGTCTTTTTCAAGAAAAGGCGGCAATGGTACCGTATCTCTGTCTGCTGCGACTACAGACCCTGTCGGGGAGATTGAAAGCTGGGTTTGTCTTGCACCTATATGGACATTGCCGGAAAACGTGCAGCTTCTTGAAAATCATGGTGCGAAACGTCTTGTGGCGTTAAGCTCTACCAGTCGTTTCAGTAAAAGAACATCTCCTTCATCAGCTGATCGGGAATTGGCCTCTCAATTAATAAGAGGAGAGGAACAGGTTCTGGATTGGGCTCGCTCGGCAGATTGTACCCTCGTTATTCTCCAGCCTACCTTGATTTATGGCCTGGGAAAGGATAAAAATGTAACTGAGATTGCAAAGTTTATTCAGCAATTTGGTTTTTTCCCACTCTTTGGACAGGGAGAAGGTCTGCGTCAACCTGTTCATGTCGATGATGTCGCTGCCGCCTGTCTTTCTGCTTTGCAGGTACCCGTTGGGGAAAAAAACAGTTATATTCTTTCCGGGCAGGAAATGTTGTCTTATCGTGTCATGGTGGAACGTATTTTTGTAGCTCTTGGTCGCAAGCCGCTGTTCTTTCGTTGTCCCCTGTGGCTTTTTGGTCTGGCGGTTCGCTTGGCAAATCTGTTGCCGTCATTCAAGGGATTAACTACAGAGATGGCGGTGAGAATGAATAAGGATCAGAACTTTGATTATACAGAGGCGAAAGTTGATCTCGGGTTCAACCCCAGGCCTTTTCGTCCACATCATTCTGACGTTACGGACAGATCCTAAAAACTCTCTCTGATATATTTTTATGCCACTGGATTTTTTATTTTTGTTTCTTTTTACATTTTTCTTTACCTGTGTAGGGACCTGGGGAATTAGGTATATGGCTCTCCGGTACAGTTTGCTTGATATCCCCAATCATCGAAGTTCGCACAGCCTGCCCACACCACATGGAGGCGGACTTGCCCTGCTACTTAGTTTTTATCTGGGTGGAGGGTACCTTGTTTTCACAGCAACAATTGATATTCCTCACCTCCTCGGGTTGAGTGTGTGTGGCCTTGGCATCGTCATGGTCGGTCTTTTGGATGACCTTTTTCATATTTCTGCCGGTAAACGTTTTATTGTCCATTTTTTTTGTGCTTTTTGGGCGGTTAACTTTTTCATAGCGAGTGACGCATCGTTTTTGCCAGGGGACAATTGGGTTGCTCTCTTATTTGTTCGACTCCTTCTTGTTGTCGGGATTGTCTGGTCTCTGAATTTCTTTAATTTCATGGATGGAATTGACGGGCTTGCTGGAGCCGAAACGATATCTGTGGCTCTGGGGGCTGGGATTCTTCTTTTCTGCAGTGGTCAAACAGAAAATTATTTCCCGCTGCTTATGCTTTTAGCTGCCTCTGCCCTCGGCTTTCTGGTTTGGAATTGGCCTCCGGCTAAGATATTCATGGGTGATGCCTGCAGCGGTTTTCTCGGTTTTTGTTTCGGGATATTTTGTTTGCTCACCATATCATCCACCGGGTTGACTCTCTGGACCTGGTTTTTGTTTCTTGGTGTTTTCATTGTTGATTCTACTGTGACCCTGATGGTACGTGTGTGGAGAGGTGAAAAATTTTATCAGGCCCACAGGAGTCATGCCTATCAGATTCTGGCCAGAAAGATGGGGTCGCATCTTAAGGTGACCCTCTGTTATATTGGAATTAACTGGCTGTTTCTTTTCCCTCTTGCCTGTCTTTCAGTATATAGACCCGAGTATGGTCTGGTTTTGGTCATTTTTTCATACTCACTTTTGACTATTTTTTGTATGGTCGCCGGAGCCGGTATAAAAAATGACTGATCTCCAAAGAAAATCATTTTCAAGTGCACACTGCCAAAGAAAAATGGAGCTGAAGGAGGGACAATGTGTTTTTTGCATAGACTTTTTCAAAGGGTATCATTTGTGATATGACCAAAAAATTTCTTAAATTTTTTCTGTTGAACAAGTGGTCTGCCATGATTCATGATCTTTTGTGGATCCCTCTGGCACTTGCACTGTCCTACTGGCTTCGGTTTAACCTGGAGTCTATACCCAATCAATTTCGTTATTCACTGCTGTTGCTTATTGTTATCGCAGTTCCTCTTCAGGGTATCATTTTCTGGCATTTTGGTCTTTACAGGGGATTGTGGAGGTTTGCATCCATTCCTGATCTTGTACGGATCATTAAGGCATCGTGTGTGGGGACTCTCATTCTTGTTGGGGGTTATGCTATTACCACACGATTGGTAGGAGTACCACGATCCATTTTTTTTCTCTATCCGCTTCTCCTGACCACTGGTCTATCTTTGTCCAGGATTTCTTATAGATGGTATAAGGATCATCATTTTACTCTCCGGGCCAAAACCGGGGTGCGTACCCTGATAGTCGGGGCTGGCCGGGCAGGAGAAATACTTGTCCGGGACTTGCAATATCGAGAGGAATATCAGCCTGTTGCTTTTGTGGATGACAATGAGAAATTGCATAACAGGGAGATTCATGGGCTTTCTGTCGTTGGAAGTATTGATAGCCTTGAGGAAATAGCGCGTGGCTTGGACATTGAGCTGATTCTAATTGCCATTCCATCGGCTGATAAGGCGCTCTTGCAGAAGATCGTTTCTCAATGTAATCGCCTGGAAATTCCTTATAAGACTTTGCCTTCGGTTTTCGAGATAGCAGAAGGACAGGTCAGTGCTGAAAAGCTTCGGCCCGTTACAGTGGAAGATCTCTTGGGCAGAGAAGTGATTGAGATGAATTATGATGCCATTGCTGCCTATCTTGCTGGGAAGGTTGTGTTAGTAACCGGAGGTGGGGGCTCAATCGGTTCTGAACTGTGTCGGCAGATTGCTGCCTTGGGACCGGGTCGACTTATTGTTTTTGAAAACAGTGAGTTTAATCTCTATTCTATCGAACAAGAACTTCTTCGTGATTTCGGTGAGATATCGATTGACGTTATACTGGGCGATATAAAAGATGCAGATCGCATTGCCTGGGTATTTAGCACTTTTTCTCCAAAGGTAGTTTTTCATGCCGCCGCATATAAACATGTCCCCATGCTTGAATCTAATCCGGCTGAAGCGGTACGCAATAATGTTATCGGGACAAAGGTGGTGGCTGATGCTGCAGACCGTTTTCAAGCAGAACATTTTGTTCTGATTTCAACGGACAAGGCAGTGAATCCAACCAATATTATGGGGACCACAAAACGAATTGGGGAGTTGTACTGCCAGAATTTCGATCAGTTTTCCAAAACACGATTTGTCACTACTCGCTTTGGAAACGTTCTTGGATCTGCCGGTTCGGTGGTACCGCTTTTCAAAAAACAGATTGAAAACGGCGGCCCAGTGACGGTTACCCATCCGGAAATAACACGATTTTTTATGACGATTCCTGAATCCGTCAGTCTTATTCTCCAGGCAGGTTCCATGGGTGAAGGGGGCGAAATCTTTGTCCTGGATATGGGAGAACCGGTTCTGATCAATGACTTGGCAAAACAGATGATTCAGCTTTCGGGGCTGAAGGTCGGAGAGGATATCGGAATCACCTATATAGGCTTACGACCCGGTGAGAAATTATTTGAAGAACTCTTGCATGAAAGTGAGGCGTTGCAGGATACCGATCATGGTAAGTTGTTTCTCGCCAGCAGCCGTCAGGTTGAATGGCTTCATTTGACAGAGCAACTGGAACAACTTCAGAAAGCAGCGGTTTCGAGAAACATTCAACAGATGACGGATATCATGCATGAGATTGTTCCGGAGTTTTGCCAGTAAAGTGCAAAGAAACATTGCATATCAGCTGAGAAAGAGGTACGGCTTTTGCCGTGAAAGAGGGGGCTGGCAGCAGGGGAGTGATAATGTATCAGGGAGGACTCTGTTCGCAGAAAAATATTCTCTCACAGTTGTGCTTTTGAGTATGCTGAAAAATATGGGAGAGGTCTCCTTCCTTGCCAACCTGCTATGATTCCGCTATGGTAACTTGTCTTCTCCAGGTCTGAGATAGATATTTCATTTTAAAATAAGCCATCTCGGATAGGATGGGTTGTGGGATACGGTATTTTGTTAACGAGAGTTTGTATGATTCATTCAGCGATACGATTTTTTCGTTTATTGGTTGAGCAGAGGCAATTGATTCTGTCAATGGCCAAGAGGGAGGTCAG
>JAQYVF010000108.1 GCA_030145625.1 Desulfocapsa sp.
GAATGGTTTGAGGACTAGCCGCCATGCAACTGAGTGGCCCAGTATGGAACTGTTGGTTTTCAAGTATCAGGAAAGATGACAGTTCTGTCTAGTAGTGAAATGCGATAGATCAGGTCTCGCTTGTTACATATTTTTCGTGTGCAACAACATCAGGCCACCTTGTAAAATTGCCTTTTCGTCCAAACTCTTCGTTATGAGATAAGTTTTATCCTAGGAATATCAAATATATGCCTGCGGTAAAATTCATCTCATGCCTCAATTTTGAACGAAAATTCTAATTTTTCAAAGTACCCATCAGTCAATTACTCGTCGCTCCGTTTCTTCTCCTCCAGCTCATCCCAGCGGTCGTAGAGCTGCTCGACCCGCTGCTGGGCATTTTGCAGGTCTGCCCATACCGTTTCCAGCTTCTGCGGATCAGAGACAGTTTCAGGTGCATCCATGAGTGTCTGCAAACGCTCATGTTCCTCCTCCTCCGCCTGAATTTTATCCTCTATCTGGTCATATTCCCGCTGATCCAGATAAGAAAGCTTTCCTACCCGAGTCTTGTTCTTCTTTTGCGCTGTCCGCTCGGCAGCAGGTTTTTCCTGCCCCCCTTCGTCCTTCTGCAGCACCTTGAGATCCGCCAGCCACTGTTCATAGTCAGCATAGTAAGTTGTCCCGCCATTCCCATCAAAACCAATCACCTGATCACAGACGGAATCAAGGAGAAACCGATCATGACTGACCAGCACCAGAGCTCCGGAAAAATCGAGAAGACTCTCTTCTAAAACATCAAGAGAGGGGATGTCCAAATCATTTGTGGGCTCATCGAGAAGCAAGATATCGGCTGGCTGCCGCATAAGTTCAGCAATAAGAATACGAGCCTGTTCCCCACCAGAGAGCTGTCCCACCGGGGTCTCGAGCTGATCAGCCCGAAAAAGGAATCGCTGTGCCCAGGAGACCACATGCAGAGAGCGCTCCTGAAAGACAACCGAGTCTCCGTCTGGAGCCAGGGCTCGACGCAGGGTGATATGGGGATCGATCCGTTCTCGCTTCTGATCAAAGCTTACAATACGCATATCCGGGGCAGTTTTAATCACTCCGGAATCAGGCCTCAGGCCGGTTTCCTCGGTACTCGCGGCAATGATCTGCATGAGTGTGGATTTACCGCAGCCGTTTCTGCCCAACAACCCAAGCCTGGAGCCTGGCGAGAGGACAATATCGAGATCGGAAAAGAGGGTCTGCCCCTCATAGCCCTTGCTTATTGCCTGAGCCTCAAACAGTTTTTTGGTCTTTCTGCCGGTGGTATCAAAATCGATCCGAACCTGTTTCATGGCACGATTTCTACTTTTGACCTCGGAGAGATGCCCTTGCAACTTATGAGCCTCATCGATACGATAACGGGCCTTGGTGGCCCTAGCCTTGGGACCACGACTCAACCATTCCGCTTCCCGACGCATCTTATTGGCCAGCCGCTCCTCCAATTGCTGCTGCTGTTGCAGAAACTCTGCCCGGACTGTAAGAAAACGGGAGTACCCCCCCTCTACCTGCAGAGATCCTTCCGGATAAACAGCAGACAGTTCCACTACACGATTTACTGTATTTTCAAGAAATCGACGGTCATGACTGACCAGAAGAAAGGCGTTAGGGCTTTCCGGAAGAACACCGGACAGCATTTTCTCCAGCCAGATCACTCCTTCGATATCGAGATGGTTAGTCGGTTCATCCATGACCAGGATATCCGGCTGCACCACCAGGCTGCGACAAATGGCAAGCCTCTTTCGCCACCCTCCGGAAAGGAGCTGCACAGGGATATTGGTATCGGGAAATTCGGCGCGGGAAAGCAAGGCTTGCACCCTGTTATAGCGTTCGGTTTCATCAAGAGCAAGGCCATCGAGGGCGCCCTGAAGATTATCCACAACGCTTGCCTCTTCATCAAAGATATCCGACTGGGCCAGGTAGGCACTTCTGACATGCCGTCTGCTTACAATCTTGCCTTCATCCGGATTCATGCGGTTACAGACAAGATTGAGAAAGGTAGATTTACCACTGCCGTTTGGCCCGATGAGCCCTATCCGGTCACCATCATTGATCACCAGATTTATATTTACAAAAAGACGCTGGGCTCCGAAAGACTTCCCAAGGCCCTGACAGGTAAGGAGGTGAGACATAGAAAATTTGAGTGAGTAGAAGAGAATAAAAAGCGAATATGAATAAAAATCCAGCCCAACCATATAGAAAAGGCGGGAATTTCCTTTTTTATTGAAAATTTTGCATACCGCGATTATAACAAAATTGAAATTTGAACAAAGGCCGACAGTGAGGCTTGCCACCCCCTGTCAGTCCCTTCTGAACACCTTCTATATACACGGGGATCAAGTAAACCGCAATGAGTGACCGTCTGCATATTATTATCTCAGGAGATGCGGGCAAGGCCCGTACCTTCCTTCTTTCCAGGCGCAAGCTGCAATTGACTTTCCTGGCTTCTATCGCCATCTTCACTATCTTAAGCATTGCCAGTTTCCAGACAGTACGCCTTTTCAGCGCCAAATCCAACCTGGACAGGCAAGTAGTTCAACTCACCAGTCAACTGCAGGAAAGCAATAGCAACAGAGAACGGTTTGCCGTCCAAATAAGCGATCTCAAACAACTCAACTCCGGCCAGGCTGCTGCTTTTCTTGATGAAAAAACAACCCTTCTTAACGCTGCCGTCAATGAGCTTGAAGAACGTAGCAACATGATAGAACAGATCATGTGCAACATCGGGGTTGACGTTCAGAAGGTCGAGGGAAAGACAAGCAACTCCGGTGGCCCCTATATCGCTCCGCGAGAAACCCTTGGCAAGGACCTCCTCTATCGTTCCGACCGTTACCTGGACACCTTCAGCTACCTGCCTCTTGGTCGACCGGTTCCCGGTCCCGTTACCTCCCGTTTTGGTCACCGAACCGATCCGGTAAACGGAAAAAAAGGATTTCACGAAGGTGTTGACATGCGGGGACGCCATGGTCAGGACATCAAGGCGACTGCAGACGGAGTTGTGACCAAAGCTCGCTTTAATGGCAGTTATGGACGTTACATCGAAATCGATCACGGAAATGGGTATGTCACAAAATTTGCCCATATGAAGAAAATTCTCGTCAAAAGAGGTGGCAAAGTCAAGCGTGGTCAAGCCATCGGCAAGGTTGGTAGCAGCGGACGCTCTACAGGCCCTCACCTTCACTACGAGATATGCTTCTTTGACAAACCAGTCAACCCGAAAAAATTCATGCGAGTTGACAAGCTTGTCCAACCGCCTGTTATCCCGCAGCTCATTGCCAAAAAGGTGAAAAAGCTGAGAAATAACCTTGTTGCTCAGAAAAAAATGAGCACAACCGCTGTCTTGGAGAAATAACATGACCCTCTTCACTAAAAAAGATAGTTTCGAACAGGAAACTCAGAAGGCGGAAAAAGAGGTTATTTCTTCCATCATTGATACCAAGATGGTGATCAAGGGAGAACTCTCTTTTGAAGGCAAGGCGAGAATCGACGGAACCGTGGAAGGTAATATCAACGGAGAACACCTCATCCTCAGCGAAAGTGGGAAAATCATAGGCGACATCCATGTCGCCTCTTTTGTTTGTCACGGTACAATGGAAGGCAACATTAAGGCAAATCTGGTCACTGCCAGAAAAAGCTGTCAGATTCATGGGCGGATTGAAAGCAACAGCCTCACGGTGGAACCAGGTGCCGGACTCAGCGGAGAACTCAAAGTTGCCTCAAAAGAACTTCATCTGGTCGATAACGAGAACGACAGCCCTACCTCCACCTCAGAAAAAACGGCAAAGGCCTGAGCCAGAGTTTCATGCAACCAGAAGATCTCCCCCCCCCCCGCCAACCGCTTATCCTGTCCCGATTGCGGAAACGACAGCGATTTCTATGAAATCGCTGAAGATGTAGTTATCACAACACATTACGTTCAAAATCTGGATGGAAGCTTCACCCCGGAAGAAGACAACTCCCAGGTACTGGGTGAGATAAAACTTGTTTGCGGCCAGTGCCAGAAAGACCTCAGCATCTTCCATCAACGATTCTCAGAAATGCTCTTTTGACCAGCCAGCCACGTATCTTTACAGAAAACAGTCAACTCCCCTCAGTGTACCATGAACTTGCTGCAGGAGATATAATTTGCTGCCGTCTCCGCCTGAAATACGAAGAAGAACATCTTCTGCTTGACCTGGTGGAACGTGGGGTACAGCTCATCCCATCCGCCACTTCTCAACTGGCCAGTCGCTCCAAAACCTTTCAAGCCCGTATCCTTGGGCCGCTGATGATTCCTCACACGGTAGTCATTTATGATATTCACGGGATGCTGGAGACTGTTTCCCTTTACGGTAGACACTCCATAAAAAAGGTTATTCTCAAACACGATCGCAAAAACGCCGGCCTTGGTATCCACCTCTTCCAGAACATTGAAGACGTTTACACCCAGGCAGCCAACAATGTCCTCCCCTACCCCTTTGTCCTGCAACCCTTTATTTCAGACAGTGTCGATGTACGCGTGATATTTTTAGACGATTATGTGGAAGCTTACGAAAGACGCAATCCTGATAATTTTCGTAACAACCTGCACTGCGGTGGCGAGGCCATTGACTACCCCCTAACTCAGCATCAAATGAAACTCTGCCGGGAGGCCATGCAACGAGGCTCATTTCCCTACGGACATCTTGATTTGATGGTTACCAAAGAGGGCGAAACGTATTTAGCGGAGATCAATCTCAGGGGGGGGATTCGTGGGGCGGTCATAAAACCGGATAACTATCGTAAAAGAGTACAGGCAATAGAAAAAAAACTCCTGCAGAAAAAGACCCAGCACCTACCTTGAAATAAACATTCCAGGATGGAAAAGCTGCACTCCTGGACAACTGAACTGCTCAAATTTTCTTCTACTCACTAAAAAGACAAAAAAAAAGGAGTTGCCCTAGGGCAACTCCTTTTTTAACTCATCGAAACTTCAGTTGTTAATTATACACAACCGGTAGGTTTCGGCAGGCCAGCCATCTTACAAGCACCTTTACCTGGCCCTGAAGGGAACAGCTCGTAAATTCTTTTCAGAGGAAAACCGGTAGTCTTAGAGAGAATACGTACCATGGGAGCAATACCGTTTTTCTTGTAGTACTCACGAAGAGCATCGATTACTTTATTATGCTCATCGGTCAGCTCTGCGATACCCTCGACACCTTTTACATAGTCGATCCAACTGTCATCCATATCATCCATGCCGTTAAGCAAGAATCCATCCTCATCACAATTATAGCTATTTCCATTGTGTTCTATTGTAGGCATCTTAAATCCTCCTTAAAAATATTGTTTTTTGGTGGCTTTCACCGTTTTCGTTCCTGAAATATTCATCCTTTCTAAAGTATTGAACGCCTAATTACTATAAACCTGAAAGTTTGTCAAGTGAATGAGGCATCATTCCCCTCCGCACAACGCCTTCTCTATAAGCTGTTGTAAACAGAGATATTTCACAATTTACCATTCCCAAACTACAAAATAGAAAGCACCGCCTAGGCAGACAATAATAAAACACGCCATATCATAATGTTACCGTCATTCACCACTACACTTTCATTCATCAATTCCCGCATTCCCCTCTCAATATCGGCCACATAATGCTGAAGAGATCTACCACCCTGAAACACTAGGGATTCGGTACTTTTCGACATCATTGTTTTTTTTTACATCTTCCCAAATAATTTATAAAACCTTACATCTAACAGTAATTCCTACTACTGGTCCCGCGAACCTGCTAATAATGGTTCTGCAATCACTCTCGTTTTTTCTTGCACTGGCTTCGGAGAAGAGGTAAATTTTTTCAAACTCCTGATTAATTAAAAAATCCAGATTTCTCAGTGAACCATATACCAATAGCCTGGAAACTTCCCCATTGGCAACCAGCCGAAATCTAATCCACGTCTGTTCATAATAAAAGAGATGACATGGGGAAGAAAAAAGTAGTTCAATCAATAACAATTCAACCAAAACAACAGAGAAATAACTATGCTGCAAATTTTTCGTGACAAAGCCCAGTCAACCTTCATCCAGGCAATTGTTCTGGTTATTGCCCTGGTTTTTATTTTCTGGGGAGTGGGCACCAATATGATGGGCAGTCGCGAGGCCGCCATTGTCGTCAACGACGAAGATATTAGTTTTCAGGAATACCAACAAGTATACGACCAGCTCCTCTCCAACTATCGTCAGCAATTCGGCGGATCGGTCCCGGAGGAATTACTGCAGACCCTTGGCCTGAGCCAACAAGTAAAAAATCAGTTAATCCAGGGTGCACTCCTCCGCCAGGGAGCCAGTACCATGGGATTGCTGGTCCCTGCCCCTGAAATACAGCGACGTATTCAGAACATGGTTCAATTTCAGGACAATAGCTCTTTCAATATAGATAAATACAAATCCATACTCGCGAGCAACCGCCTGACGCCACACAAATTTGAAGCAAACATGCGTTATGATATGCTTTCGAGCAAAGCTGTTGCATCAATTGCGGATTTTTCTACCATAGTTGCCGACACAGAGATTCTTGACAGATTTCAACAGGACAAGGAAAGCGTTTCCCTCCTCTTTGCCAAGCTCAGTCCACTTGATTTTCATAACAAGGTGGCCATCGAAGAGGAAAAAATTGTTACCTGGTTCAACCTAAACACAGAGACCTATAAAACCGAGCCCCGGATCAAACTCAAGTTTCTCTCCTTTCCCTACAAGAATGAAGCAGGAAATCTCACGATTAGCGACGAACAGATCGAAACAAGTTACCAGCAGAACCTCAATCGTTACCAGGAACCTGAAAAACGCCATGCAAGACATATTCTCCTGAAAGCTGACGAGAACAATTCAACAGAAGAACATACAACTCAGCTCGCAAAGGCTGAAGCAGTCAAAGCCAAGGCCGAGGCAGGTGATGATTTCACCACCCTGGCACAGAACTATTCCGAGGGACCGACAAAAGAGAGTGGCGGCGACCTTGGAAGTTTCACCAGGGGGCAGATGGTTAAACCCTTTGACGATGCTGTTTTCTTGATGAAGGAAGGAGAAATCAGTGCAGTCATCAAAACCAGGTTCGGTTACCATGTTATTCTTTTAGAAGAGATCCTGCCGGCCACAACCCTCCCTTTAGTTGATGTTCGTGAAGAGCTTACAAAAGAACTCAAAAATGAACTGGCACGGCCTTCTGTTTTCCAAAAAGCGAATGATGCCTACGAAGGAATTATTGCCGCAGGAAGCCTGCACGAATACGCACAACTCACCCCAGATGCCACCATCCTTGAAACTGACTTTTTTTCCCGTGCCGACTTTCCTGAGGAACTGGACAAGGCTCCAATCGTCCGAGACACTACATTTTCCTTAAAAAACGGAGAACTCAGCTCACTGCTCGAATCTCCTGACGGTTACTCTATTCTTTATGCAGAGGCAATACAGGAACCCACAGTTCCTGAGCTGGACAGTGTACGAAAAAAAGTAACTTCAGACTATACTGCTGAACTGGCAATGAACCTAGCTCTTGAAAAAAGTGAAGAACTTCTTGCTGCACTCAAGTCAGGAACCACCTTTTCCGATGCTGCGCAGCCCCTGGATATTGAAGTTAAGGAAGCAACCCTTCTCAGAAATGATACCGGACCTGAAGCCAACGGTTTCCCTTCAGCCTTAGTGCAAAACGCCTTTGCATTGAGCAGCGAGACTCCCTTACCTGAAAAAACAGAAACTGTAGGAAAGGACCTCTTTCTCTACCAGTTTGTCGAAAGAAAACTCCCTGATTCCGAATCATTAACAACTGACGAAAAAGAAAAGTACCGAACTGAAATCCTCCGCACCAAGCAAGATCGTCTCCTTATCGCCTGGCTGCGCCACCAGGAGAAAAATGCCGAGATATTCAGCAACAAGGACCTATGATGGTGACAAACCATTATCACCTGCCTCCTTATTAAACCTTTCAGTCACTGCGGATCCACCATTGCCACAGTGACTGAACATTCACCCGCCACACAGATGATGCTGCCCAATGTTCAGAGAATATCTGTTTAATCATCTCAGAAGTTAATCCCATCACTTCACATTCCACTGAAGGCCCCCTGGTCATCCGGAAGATGAAATTGGTGTTTTTTTCCACCTTTTATGGAAAAAGTAACGAAAGGAAAGTGGAGAGAGGTTCACCTATCTGGAGCAGGCTTGTAGCCTGTCCTAAACATTTATCGCAACACCGGACCTAACGACAAATCTGCGCCGCAACAAGATTTGCTGTAAACGGTAGGTTAAATCTACAAGATTGAACCAGCAAACACACCAGCACAAGCAGACCGCAGCATACCTTCTTCGCTAACCATCTGTCCCTGCAACACAACTTGTTTAACTCTCTTCCCTCACGTCACACTGTATCTCAGTAAAAATACCAGCAAAATGAAGTTCATCTGCAAAACGAAGTTTTTTACCTTATGCAATAACATCAAAACACCCTTATCTTTCTTAATTCATGGGCCATTACACAGGGAAGAAGGATTCTTTTCGGCAAAGCATGCTCTTTTTCGTACGCTTCTTTGCCAGACATGATATAATAGTTTGTTTTGGCCCATTGCCTTCCGCAACGAACGTAGCGGGACTTTTTCCAGTACCCCTTTTTCAGGGGTTAAGACTAAAACAAATATTATGCCAGACTCGATCGACAAGTTACTCCAGCAATACGACAGACTCACTCCCTTTGAGCAGACTCTCCTACAATTTCTTTCAGTTATTTATGAACCTGCCCACAATACCCTTATCGTTAACTGCCTGCGCGATCTCGATATACGCAGCCCACGTGGCAATCGTCCCACGGCTGCCAACCTAAATCATTATTTTTCAAAATTCCAACAGGTCGGTCTCCTTACAGACAATCATCAATGCCCACCATCATTTGT
This sequence comes from Desulfocapsa sp., assembly GCA_030145625.1. GTDB lineage: Bacteria > Desulfobacterota > Desulfobulbia > Desulfobulbales > Desulfocapsaceae > Desulfocapsa. Next base: position 8,919 of record JAQYVF010000108.1, read on the forward strand.
AGAAACCCTAAGTCGGATGGCTGTACAAAAGGGAAACTTTGACACATTCGCCAAGGTCATCCGCGAAGAGGCCCCGGTCTCTTACTACTACGGGAAATGGACCACCCGCTGCTGGCGCGCCATGCGGGAGATGCGAATCGGCATTTACACCCAGGACTTTGATCTTATCGACAGCGCCCTTGAGTTCCTGTCTGGCCAATGCCGTGACATCCTGTCTTCTTTGCCACCCACCGTCCAGGTAGCAACAACACCCTTTGATCCAATCTGGTTCAGGAGCCTGGCCCCCTCTTTTCAATTTTTCCTCCTCGACACCATTTTCCGCCATGGCCTCTCCAAACTTCACAGTTATTCAGAGATCCTTACCTATCTTCAGGAAGAGACCAGTCCTACAGACCTGAGCAGCGATGAAAAAGTCCCCTTTCAACGCCTCCTTTTTACCCAGTTCCTTTTTAGAGGCAGACTGGCAGAGGCCCAAAAGCTGGTTCTTGAAAACGGTGAGGCTTTTTCCGGGACCGGAGCTGCGGGAACCCTCGCCTTTCTCTCCGACAACAGTGACACCACCAAAGAATTATTTAAAAAAGATCTCGATTTTCTTCATGACATGATCGGCAGTACAAACGCCGCTTTTTTCGGTCCGACAGGCCTCTTCCACGCCCTTTCCAGTCTGCAGGCAGACCAAGCAGACCAGGACCAAGCTGTTTCTCAGCAGATCGCTGTTGCCTTGGCCCTTTTCCCTGGCAGCGTTGAAGAGAGGGCCTATCAGGTGTTTGCCGCCTTCCTGCAGGCCAGAAGCAACAACACTCTGCCCAGCGAGGAAATGGGCTTTCAAAAAGATGAAAAGCCACACAGCCTGACCATCCTTTTCACTGCCCTTTGCCAGTATTGGCTGAATTCCAGTCTCAAGCCTGATGTCAAAGAACAGGTGGACACCCTTTTCCAGCAAGCCCTTGCCAACGATTTTCACTTTTTCACCCTTAACCTGGCTGCCATCCTGGCTGGAACCGGTCACGACACTGAAGAAAACAATTCCGTTGTCTCACGTTTACAAGAGCAAACCGGACTGTTCCCTTTAATCAATGTTCTTAAATCTGAAGAACCATGGAAACGAAACCTGCAAGCCCTCATCCAGGTCACCTCTTCCCAACAGGATCATAATCCATCTCAGAGCGAACGACTGATCTGGATGGTTGATGACAGTAAGGGAAAGATGCAAATCAGCCCGAAAGAACAAAAGCTGAATCCTTCCGGCAGCTGGAGTAAAGGTCGACCCATATCGCTTTCCCGCCTCTATTCAGGCAAACTTGCCTACCTGACAATCCAGGACAGAAAAATTTCCACATCCATTCAAAAAAAGGTCAACCCAGAGACCCACGGTGTCAGTTATACCTTTGATATGGAAAAGGCCCTGCCTGCAATGATTAACCACCCTCTGCTCTTTCTGGCAAAATCCCCGGTAACCCCTGTGGAATTTGTCACCGGAGAACCGGAGTTATTGGTAGAGGAAAGGGGCTCTCAACTCCGTATCCGGTTTTCTCAACAAATCTCCGATGACAACATCACCGTCTTTCACGAAACTCCCACTCGCTACAAAATCATTGAAATCAATGACAATCATCGAAGAATCGCCCAAATTACCGGAAAAAACGGCCTGACAGTACCCACTGAGGCCAGCGAACAGGTCCTGACGGCCATTGGCAATATTTCTTCCTTTATGACCGTGCACTCTGCAATCGCCGCCGATGCTACAACCGGAAAAGAAGGCAATATTGAATTTGTGGAGGCTGATCCATCCATCTATATGCACCTGCTCCCCTACGGCACCGGATTTAGACTTGAGATGTTTGTCAAACCATTTTCCGAAGGAGGTCATTACCTCAAACCCGGACAGGGAGTGGAAAACATCATGGCTGAGGTGCGTGGCCGCCGTCTGCAGACCAGACGAAACCTTGCTCTGGAAGAACAAAAGGCACGAGAAATTGAAGAATCCTGCCCCATCCTTGACTTGGCCATTGATCTTGAACAGGAAAATGATAGAGAATGGCACCTGCAAGACCCTGATGACTGTCTCCATGCCCTGCAGGAACTGCAGAGCATTCAAGACCAGGTAATTATCGAATGGCCTGAGGGAGAGAAACTGACAATCAGCCACCAGGCCTCGTTGAAGAACCTGAACCTGAAAGTACGCACCAACCAGCAGAACTGGTTTGCACTTTCAGGCGAACTCAGAATTGACCAGGACACTGTCATCGAACTGAGAGAACTCCTCACCAAAGTCAAAACTGCCCATGGACGATTCATCCAGATCGGAGAAGGCCAGTTTCTCGCACTGACCCAGGAATTCAAAAAGAAATTGGAAGAGATCAACCTCTTTGCCGAAGGGTATGGAGGGGAAGATGAAGAGGAGCTCCTCATCCATCGCCTGGCCGCTATTCCCCTGGAAAAACTGGTTAACCAGGCCAAGTCTTCCGTGGACAACGGCTGGAAAGATCAAATTCGCAATATCCATGAAAGCCAGACGTTTAATCCACAACTGCCATCAACACTTCAGGCCGAGTTACGCGATTACCAGATTGAGGGCTACAACTGGCTTTCCCGCCTGGCGTACTGGGGAGTAGGCGGCTGTCTTGCCGATGACATGGGACTGGGGAAGACAATCCAGTCTCTGGGGATCGTCCTGTCTCTGGCCTCAGACGGGCCTTCACTGGTCGTGGCCCCCACGTCTGTCTCTAATAACTGGCAGACCGAGGCAAATCGTTTCACCCCGACACTCAACATCAAAACCCTTGCCGGAAAAGACAGAGCCCAAACCATCAAAGAACTTGGAAAATTCGATCTGCTGATCACCACCTACACCCTGCTTCAGCAAGAAAATGCCATGCTCTCCGCTGTTAAGTGGCAGACGGTAATCCTCGATGAAGCCCAGGCCATCAAGAATGCAGCAACTAAACGATCCAAGGCAGCCATGGCCCTTCAGGCCCACTTTAAACTGCTCACCACAGGCACTCCGGTGGAAAATCACCTTGGGGAACTATGGAATCTTTTCCACTTCATCAATCCGGGTCTTCTCGGAAGCCTAAACCGCTTTAACGAGCGTTTTGCGATTCCCATCGAACGCTACCACAACCGTGAGGCGCGGCTCAAACTGAAAAAACTGATCCGCCCCTTTATCCTCCGACGGATTAAATCCGAGGTCCTGGAAGAACTGCCGCCACGCACCGAAATCACCCTCGAAGTAGAGATGAGCGAAGAGGAAGTTCTCTTTTACGAGGCATTACGACAGAATGCCCTGGAAGTGTTGGAAAACAGCCGCGAAAAAAAGGCCAGGCACCTCCAGATCCTCACCGAAATAATGAAACTGCGCCAGGCATGCTGCAACCCCAGGCTCATTGCCCAAGACACGAATATTTCCAGCTCCAAGCTCAAAGTCTTTGGCTCGGTGGTGGAGGAGTTACTCGGTGGAAACCACAAGGCCCTGGTCTTCAGTCAGTTCATCGGCCATCTCTCTATTCTCCGGGAATATCTTGATGGGAAAGGCATCAAATACCGTTATCTTGACGGTGCCACCAGCACCGCTCGACGTAAGCAGGAAGTCGATTCCTTTCAAGCTGGGGAAGGAGACCTCTTCCTCATCAGTCTCAAAGCAGGAGGGCTCGGCCTCAACCTTACCGCTGCCGACTATGTCCTGCA
>JAQYVF010000134.1 GCA_030145625.1 Desulfocapsa sp.
AGCCATATTAAAAAACTGCGTCACAAAATTTCAGATGTAGCACCTGAGGAGAAACTCATTCACTCTGTATATGGGGTGGGGTATAAATTTTCCCCCCGGTAATTTTAAAAGATTTCAAGCCACGTTGCATGGCGTACATAGTTGAAATAAAGAATATTTTTCATGCGAAGTCCTCAGCGATTTCAGGTTAGCGGTTAACAACCCGGACCTGGGCAAATTGCCGATGCCCGTCCGGGGAACCATGGAAGCCGTACCCGCTTTGCTTGGCGCCGACCCATGGTGCATCACCCGCACCACCGACTCCCTGATTGATACCGATCATACCTGCTTCCAGTTGATCAGCAATCGCTTCGGCCTCCTTGCCACCAAAAACAACCGCGCCAAGTCCATAGGTCGAATTGTTGGCTCTCCGAATGGTTTCTTCAATATCAGAATACCTACTTATTGCCACAACGGGGCCAAAGGTTTCCTCCTGTTCTAAAATCATATCCGGGTGCATATCGCTGATAACTGTCGGGTTGATATAACGCGCAGGATGGTTCACTCCACCGAGCAGGACCTTGGCTCCTTTTTCCTCAGCATCACGAATATGTTCGATAATTTTGCGATGCTGGTCGTCATTAATAATGGGACCGATGTTAACACCCGGCATATCCCAGGGCCCGACAGTATAAGCGGAGGCCAGTTCCACAACCCGTTTTTCAAACTCATCCGCAACCCTTTCGTCCACATATATCCGCTCTGTAGACGTACACATTTGTCCGGCATTCTCAAAACTGCTGGCAACACCAAAACGGGCTGCGGCTTCAATGTTTGCATCATGCATGACGATCATCGGATCATTTCCGCCGAGTTCCATAACCAAACGTTTCAACTGGCCTGATGCCCGTGCCATGATGTCTCTGCCAACGACCTGCGAACCCGTGAAGGCTACCATATCCACATTGCTCTCAACCAATGCCTTTCCCTGTGCACCATCTCCGTATACTATCTGCAGCACATGCGGCGGCAAAATCTCATTTAGTTTTTCAATAAAAGCCTGAGCGATAAGAGGTGTCTCTTCAGAGGGCTTGAAAATGACCGTATTTCCTGCCACCAGGGCCGGCAAGATGAGATTGTTGGCCATGGCAAGGGGGTAGTTCCAGGGTGAAATAACAGCAACAAGCCCCAGCGGTTTATACTCAATGGTAGTCCCTACACTCAAAATGCTGATTTTGAGCGCTTCCAGTGCTGCCTGGGCAATATACGGCCCACCAAACACTGTGCCATGCACTTCTCCTGTAGCTCGCCGAATATCCTTCCCCATTTCTCTGCTGAGTAAGATTGCGAGTTCATCAACATGAGGCTCAACATTTGCATAAGCGTTATGCAAAGTATTGACTCGTTCATCCGCTCCCACCTTACTCCAATTCAATGCTGCCACATGCGCCTGATCGACCTTATCGTTGATCTGCTCAAGCGAAGTGACTTGAACTTTCCCCAACAGCTCTCCGCTACTTGGATCATATGAAGCCAATTGCTTTTCCATGCTCATCACCTCAGCTAAATAAACCGCTTCATCATTTCGGCAGTAAAATCTTCAACATTGTCCAACGAAACCTGGTAAGCCTCACGGAATTGTTCTGCATGCAGTCTCAATTCCGGGTCTTTCATGTTACCCAACAGGAAAAGATCCCTGTTCTTCTACCAACCATGTAAAGGCCATCTTGCAAAATTGTCTTATTCGCCAAAACTCTTCGTTAGAAGGAAAATTTATCCTAGGAATATCAAATACATACACCCAAAGGGTACTTGTACCCGTAGTTAGGGTGATTCTTGCAGGGCACCTGCGGTAAATTTTTTTTCATGCCTCGATTTTGAACGAAAATTCTAATTTTTCAAGGTACCCTAAAGCAACTGTTCCTCTGGATCCGAGGCTAAAAAATGTCGTATTGGGCCTGTCAGCAGCTCGTTATCATCTGGCAGGCGGTCTTCAACTTCCTGAAACAGGTTCAGGATATGATCACTCTTCACAGTACTGGTTATTCCATTCAGGTTCTGAAAAAAGAGAAGAATTTCCTCGGCTGTCTCGATATCGCTAACCTTGTTAAACCTCCCGGACTGATAGTCCTTGAACAACTCTGTATTGTCCGGGATGGCTAACGCCATCGTATCCGGATAAAATCAGGATTGTCAAGTTTATGAATATACACTACACGATTGCTCGATTATTGACTGCACTAAGCAAAATAGCAGTCTTTTGATGAAAAGGTGTAATGATTTCAATAGGTATGTTTCCTGTTGTTGAGCAAGGGGATGGTGTTTTTACTTTTTCCTGACCGCTTGTTTGGCAAAGCGATTTCTTATCATCTATCATCTCCTTGAGAAAACAGGGGTCCGGTATTTAGAGGCCTTGGAGCAGATCACTGGTAGTGGGTTCTAAATAATTCAAAGGCATATTATCTGAAAAGGGGTAGTCAACATCTGGCTACCCCTTTTTTTCGTCAAAAACCTAACTTATTGTTTGGGTAATACGTGGCACTATGTGGTATTGTTTTTGATGTGAATATTTGCAAAAAAACAATCGCGCTTGCTAAACCATTGGATATGGATATCTCAAAGAGGGCAGAGAAAACACGTGTTTTGATCCATCGTAAGCTCCAAAAAGATCAGTCCAGGCAAAAAAAGTTGAGATTCAAGATTGCCGAAACTATCTCTGAGTTTGAGGGGGCGTATTGCTTGGTTCACGATCTCTATGTCCAGGAGGGTTATCTGGATCCTCAGCCGGGAGGAATGCGGGTGACATCGTTTAGTCTGGAGCCTGGGGCCATAACTTTTATAGGATGCGCAGAAAATGATGTACTTTTAACCGTCACACTTTTTACTGATGCACGGCTCGGTTTACCAATGGACAGTCTCTATAAGGCGGAGCTCGATATGCTTAGAAATGGCAATCGGAGAATTGCCGAAGTAGGAGCCCTTGCCGTTAAGTCCAGCGCTAAACTTAAATTCCACAGCCCAGTAATGCAGTTGTTTAAATTCCTTCTTCTTTATGTCTGGCGTCATCTGCAGGTTGATGATCTGCTTGTCGTTATTAATCCAAAACATCGTAAATTCTATGAGAAGGTTTTGTCTTTTCGGTCGATCGGCCAACAAAAGGCCTATGACTATGTCAGGGGTAATCCGGCTATTGCCTTACGGCTTGACCTGAAATGGGACGAAAAGAGATTTTTTTTGGGTGAAGCGTTTGGGCGATGATGAGGAACAACTTGATAAGCTTATCTGACGAGGAAACTATGGCAGAAATGATAGGGGATGTGGTTGCTGCCTTGGGCCCTGATGGGGTTGATAGTAACAGCCTGAGACTGCGGGAGGAAATGACCAACACCCTTGGCCTTCAAAGAGATGTTGCGGCAATTTTTTATCCCTCGTCACTAACTGAGGTTCAGGATGTTGTAAGGATAGCTGCTCACTATCAAGTTGCCCTCTATCCTGTCAGCAGGGGGATGAACATCGGTTATGGTGATAAAATGCCGGTAGGGCAAGGACAGGTGCTTGTTAATCTTGAAAGGATGAAGGCTATCCGGGAGGTTAATGAAGAACTCGGCTATGCCGTCATTGAACCGGGCGTGACCCAAGAACACCTTTTTCAGTATCTTCACGACCACAATCTTCCATTTTGGATGGACGCTACAGGTGCCGGAGTAGAGGCCAGCATTATTGGCAACACCCTTGAGGGTGGCTTTGGTCATACCCGCCTGGGTAATCATCGGGCAGAAATATCTGGCCTTGAGGTGGTTCTGGGCACGGGTGAGATTTTAGAAACAGGGGATTTTCCAGCCATTGGTCCAGATTTAAGCGGTATTTTCGTGCAGTCAAATTTTGGTATAGTAACAGCTATGAAGGTCAAGCTTTTACCTGTGCCTGAACATTACGAGTCGTTTGTGGTGAAAGTCGACAAGGATGAACTCCTTGAACCCCTTGTTGCTCAAATGAGTAAGTTGCGTGCCGAAAATGTTCTTACCTCCCTCGTCCATATTGCCAATGCCACGCGGTCACTGGTCACCACCCAAACCTTTCCGCAGGGCTATAATAAAGATCGGGTCAGTTGTGAACAGGCTCTGGAGTTAATGAACAGGGGCGCACTCCTCAAGGTCGGGTTCTGGACCGCTATTGGTTGCCTTAGTGGGTCAAGGCGTGTCGTTGCAGCCCATCGCCATAGGCTTAAAAGATCTTTAAGCAAGATCGGCACGGTTAAATTTTTTACTGACAAGAAAATCAGCAGAGTTGAGAATTTTCTGTCCCTGCCAGTTTTTGATAAGGTCATGCCGGTGGCCAGGCTCCGAGAGAGCATTGAGTCTTTGAAGTATATTCATGAAATCGGCAAGGGTATTCCGTCAAACAAGGCCCTTAATAATATTACCTGGAGGGTAAAAGACAGGAAGGATTTGGGCCTTATCTGGCTTAGTCCGGTAGTCCCAGCAAGCCCTGAAAAGGTTCGGCTGATGATGGATATTGTCGCTGGAGAATTTGGCGCTACTAATTTTGAAATGCCAGTGACCTTGACCTCTGTCACCCACGATAAAATGGTGGCCATCTTCAGTATTATCTTTGACAAGAATAAGGACGAAGATGTGGCACAGGCCCATAATCTTTATTTTTCAACCACTGCCAAACTGAAGCAGAGCGGTATCCATATGTACAGGTCTTCCATTCTCGCCATGAAGGATATTGACTATCCCCATTTGGGCAAGAAGGCCGTTCTTCGCCAAATAAAAGGTATTTTGGATCCCCAAGGTATCCTTGCTCCAGGCCGTTATATTTCATAAGTTCGCTAAGGAAATTTTTATTTTCCCCTTTCTTTTTTCTTGAATCACCCCAGGGTCAGCAGACTGGGCCGCTATATCGTACTGAATCCCGTAGCGGCTGGTCTGGTTTAAAAGCCTGAATTGTGGCCGTGGAGCAGTTATCTCACCACTGCCATGTCTGGGAAAAGCGATGGTGTTGTCTCACCGGAATGGATTTTAGGACAGCTTTCCACAAAAGCTGAACAAGCACGCCAACAGTATCGTCGGTTCGTCTCTGACAAGAGTGTGGGGAAGAATCCTTGGCTGCACCTGAAGGGGCACATTTGTGGTGGAGTAAACTTTTTGACAAAAATGCAGGTACTGTTGGAAGAGAAAAAGGACCTCAAGGAGATTCCCAAGAAGCAGAGGTACTCAGGGCGCCCGAGTCTTGAGAAGATATTCAGGCGGGTTACTGATAAAAAAGAGAGAAATGAATCAATCCACCTGGCCCATACTCTCCATGGCTATACTCTCAAAAGAATTGCTGACCATATATCCATCCACTATACAACTGTGAGTAACGTACTGAAAAAGAGACAGGGTGAAAAATTATATTTCAAGACCCCTGATACATCCTTTGGCCAACCAATTCCTGACCTTCTTTTCGAGTAAAGCATAAAAAATTTCGCTGCCGCCAAAGCCAATCCTGCCGAAAGTGTAATTGATTTCAAGAAAAACGGGTTCCTTCACCATTATGGCGGGAATGCACCCCAAGGGCATTTGCTTCGCGGGCACATCAAGAAGAGCAGGCAGATTGATCCTCTTGTTTGTCCACATTGTCAAGTCAGAAACTTGAGTCATCAGCTTTGTCAAATAACGGAAGATGATTAGAGAAATGATATTTTGTGTTTGCCATTTAACTGGTTGTATTATAGGGTGTTTTTTTGAGGATGTTGGCTGGAGTGCTTGCTGTCGTGTTTGTCAAAAGCGGTTTACGTCCCGATTCTCACCTTATCCTCGAGAGGCAAGACCATTTTCCCGGACTATTTTGAAGTGAAAAATGGTCTTTTGGGTATTTTTACTTTTCCTGACCGCTTGCCCGGCAAAGCGATTTCTTATCATCTGATAAAAAATGCCATGATCCAACCCGTTGAGATACAATTTATAGAGAGATAAGGTGGCTCTGTTTTGAAATAAGGTGGTTGATTTTTTTGGTTTTCTTTTACTTGGCTTCGGGTTGGTTATGAGATTTTCAAAAAAAAATGGTTTCCTATCTAATAGGATTCTTTTCCGCAGTAATCTTGGTAAGCTTTTTGTCTTGCTTGCCATAATTCTATTGTTTCTTCACCGCACAACATTGTTGTGGGCGGAAATCCCATTATTCCCGTTACCACCTATACTCTGGGATCATCAGATCACCCCGTTGCAGACGCAATTGCATGTCGACGAGGCATGGGGGCTAGACCTTGGTGCTGATAAGACAACCAAGGGGGCACCCAATGTGCATATCTGCGTCATTGACTCTGGATTTAACTTGGCGCATCCTGAATTTACCCGCAACGTTTTCGGCGATCAGATCCGTGATATTCGTCTGTATCATGATGGGGACGATTTTCCCATTACACCCCGGGGTGTATATCTCAATGATGAAGCTTTTGCAGAAAATCGAGATCAACCACCAGGCGCGAGCCGAAGTGATGCGCGTGGCACAGCCATACTCGGTATTCCAGCGGCTCGATGGGACGAAAATGATCTTACCGGTATAGCTGGTCGCTGTTCGATATTTGGTCTCAAGACCGAGGACGGATCTTTTAGTGCATCCAGTGTCGGCCGCTGTATAAAACGTGCTGTTGATGAAGAGTTAGGGGCGGGTAGCAGGCGGGTCATCCTACTGCCGCATACCGATGACTCCTGGTCGGGAAACGCTGATTTCACGATTGCGCTGACCGCAGCCGTCCAGAGGAGCGACGTGCTGATCATTGCCCCTTCAGGTAATAATGACACTGTACCCATGGCGTATCCGGCTAATGAACCTGTGGTCATGGTCGTCGGTGCTGTAGATTATTTAGACCGGCGGGCGGTGGAGCCTTCAGAAGTCCTGTTTTCCAACTACGGTGACAACTTGTCAGTGGTGGCTCCAGGTCTCTTCATCTGGACAACCGATTTACTCGGAGACAGTGGCTACAGCAGTCTCTCCGATCAGCAGGCGGACTTTGTCATGGGATCGTTCTCAGGTACTGAGGCGGCGGTAGCACATGTCGGTGGTGTCGCAGCCCAGCTTTTCAGTCGCTATCCTTTCCTTACCGCGTCTCAGGTTCGTGAAATCATTGAGCGGACTGCTGATAAGGTGAAGACAATAGAAGTCGGCCAGTCCAAAGCTTATGAATACACGGAACCGGAAGGGGGCGCCAATGCACGTAACCTCAAGATGGGTTTTGGCCGCATCAATGCTTTCCATGCCATGGACCTGGGCGATGTTATGATAAGCGACTGGTATGATGGAGATACGAAAAAGGTGGATGATGGAGCAGAGCCGTCAAATGGTGTTGGACCTGCTGATATTGTAATCCTTCCTGCCGCCGCAGCTCCGCCTCTTGATGATTCCGCCTTTAACAGTCTGCTCAATCAGGAACAAACTGCTCGCCTTGATTATTCAAGAGACAACACAATCTATGTGCGAATCCGCAATCGTGGTCCCAATGTTGCCCGCAATGTCCGGATAATCACTGTTGTTGTAAAAAGGAGCGTGACTTTGGAATTCCCAACTACATGGAGAATGAGTGCTCAAGATGACCTGGCAGGAAATTATGTCTTCCCTGAACCACTATTTGTGGAACCGGTAACTGACGATCATTGGGGGGGAGGTCGACTGCTTGTTGACCCGCTGGTGGCTGGGGAGTCTGCCATAGTGGAGTTCACACTCACTGCTGCAGCAGCGCAAAAGATGCAAACTTGGGGAGAAGAAGCTCTTGTTGCCGCAATTGTTGTTTCTGATAATGACTATGTGTTCTCTCAGTGGGAGACATCTTATCTTGAGCCTGCCGCTCAACCGGCAGCAGAAACAGAAATTATGAAGCGTAACAATTTGGCTGTGCGTAATATTGCCCTTTACGATGAGAGCTTTACTTGCTTTACCGTCAAGAACCCGAAAGGTGAGGTGTCGGTGATCTGTTTCTAGTTAGATAAATTGGTAATTGTTCTTCCAGGTTTTTATTCTATTTACATTATGTTGGGACATATATGAAAAAAGTGATCTTTGGTTTTCTCGCTGTAGCGGTTCTTTTTATCACCGGGTGTTTGAGTTCTGAGCAATGGGAGGGCTATGTCTATCCGGACAAAAAAAATCCTTTGTTTTGTCGGTCGAGTGGTAAATTTGAAAATTTGGAGGAATGCAAAGGAAAGTCCATGGCCTTGTTGAAAAGTACTGATTCTTTAGAGAAAGGGTATTACGTGTGTGGGAAGAACTGTATTAAACAGGCCAGCTTTTATCAGTCGAAATGTGAAGAAAAAATTCGTGGCAACTGGTAAATTACAAATTGTAAGTGTAGGGACAATAGAGAACAGATTGACTGGATATCTGTATATTCTGTTGTTTGTGTCCTCGTTAAAAAAAATATGTCCCGATTTTACGTTCAGCTATAACGATAAGACCGGTATGGTTGTCTATCGATCTAAAATGACTCACGGCAAAACAAAAAGAATTTTTCCATCTTTACATCAGAAGAGGTTATTGCTATCACCCAGCATACGTTCTTCTGCGCCAATACCATTTTGAGCTAGCAAAGTTGAAGCAGTGTGTAAAAGTGAATGAAAGTTAAGCGCATTCTTCTGTCTATCATCCCCGGATTCCCACGGCATCACCGCTATACAAGCTGCTGGCCGACCACTTCGATCACTTCGA
>JAQYVF010000109.1 GCA_030145625.1 Desulfocapsa sp.
GATCGAAATAACCTTTCCATGGTATGTATGAGGACTGAGTAAGGCCTACTCTTTTCATTGCGTACCTTTGGGTATGAAATACGATGGGAGCTTTTTCTTATAATACATATAACTATCAATCTGTTTGACTGGTTGATAGTGTTCTTGTACATACCGGTAAACTATCTGATGTGTATTTTTAAACATCATCTCTTCGCGACCATCAAATTTTGTATTCCCAAGTAATACCCATTGCACATTATTTTTTTCAAGATCTTTTATAAGGTCATATTCAAACTCCTTGTGTCTTGGAAAAATATTGAAGATACAGTAGGTAGGCGATTTCCGTGAAAGCAGCGGATAGAAAAATGGGATGTCCGGGGCAAACCAGATAGATTCTCCAGGGTTGACGGTTTTATTAACAGTAGATACAACTGCTTCAATTACCTGCTTTTTCTGTCTAGTTGCTACGAATGCCTCCCCGTTGATGATGATATTTTCAAACTGCCGAGGATAGACAAGTCTTACCACTCCTGGATGTTGATAAAAAAGGGTGAAAAAAGAAATCTGAACAATAAGGATCGAAAAAATAAGCTGCAGCACTTTTGAGGATAGTCGTGCGACAATCAATAAAGAGAGCAATAACAACGGCATTGAGGATTGCGCCAAATGACTGACATCGGCGCGGGACAAAAACACATGCAGAGAGACAAGTTGAGTGATGGCTGCTGCAAGTTTTAGCGAATCTACTTCTCTGTTGAACAGAAAACGAATGATTAGATAAACACTATATACACTTACACAGAAAAAAAGGAGTAAACAGAAGTAAAAAGCAATTTTACTGTTCCACAGTAAGGTCCAATTATCCGAAGTTGGTACAAAGTCAAAAATTGAAGTCAGAGGAATTGTAAGATTGGTATGCCCCCGATCAACAACTTTAACAATCCACCCATAAAACGTCAGGGCAAATCCATCAATAAACAACAGCATGTAAAGAAATGGTAGACAACCTATAACATAGCCTGAAATGAATAATCGACTTTTCTTTAGGCAGGTTGCAATACTCCGCTCTCTGATTGCGAGAGCCATACAATAAATAAAAATTGAGAGCAGGGAGTATAACGCAAAGTTTTTACCAAAAAAAACGATCAACCCGGCTAGAATGCCGGCAAAAAAAACTCTTTTTTTATCCTTATCGTCAATTATCCAGAATAAGAGTAATATTTGACAGATACTGATTGTTTGTGAAAAAGTTTTATGAACAGGCACTATCCAGAGTAAAAAAAGGAGATAACCCAGAAAAACGATCCGCCAACTGTGAGTTGCACGGTAGACAAGTGAAGAAAGCAGATAAAGGCCTATTGCTGCAAAACTGTACTCTGAAAGACGAAGTGTAAATAGAGAGTGGCCGAAGAATTCATACCACAATCCCCCCCAGTAATACCGACCGGGACTATAGGCTTGAAAATCTAAAAAAGGAACTTCCCCTACTGCTTTTCGCCAGGTACCATACCAGAGAAATCCTTCGTCTGCCAATCCGACTATGAACCTGCCCTCAAAGAGAAACAATAAAGTTATAGCGAGGAGAGAGTAAAGGAGAAGATAAAAAGAGGTATTTTTACAAAAATCTTTCATAAAATCAATTAACGTAACTTAGGCTAAGCCTGATTTATCTCATTGGTTCGAGGAACTGCAACTGTGAGATAATATAAAACATACTATAGGGATTTAGATTGAGGATAGGAAAAAAACATTTTTCCTTTTAAGAAGTTTTCCTGGATTACAAACTGCAAACACATTTATCTGGTTATGTTGTAAGGAAAAAAAAGAAAGATAGAGACGACTTACTTCATTTGAACAGCATCCAAGTTTTTAAAAGTGGACTCTCTATTGTTTTTTTCACTACCTGTTTAAACGAAGACCATAACTGTTGAAACATGTGTATCCAAAACTTTCTGATTTGCGATGCACTAGGATTATCGATTTCAATCAGGGCTAATAATACTATCAGAAATATATTCGATGACATATGGAGGGCGCTTCTGAACTTGTGCGAGGATACGCCACATATATTCACCAAAGACGCCAAGTGCCAACAATTGAACACCGCCAAGAACAAGTATAACAACCATCAGGGGCGTCCAACCCTCAACAGGATTTCCAAAAAATACTTTTTGTGCCAAAACAATAAGTGAATAAATAAACCCTAGAAATGCCATCGCCAAACCAGTCACTGAAATTAACCTGATGGGAGCAAAAGAATATCCAAGAACACCATCTAGCAAATAGGTAAATTTCTTAAAAAAAGTCCATTTCGACGTCCCCTGTTGCCTGTGTGCTCTATGATATTTAATAATTTTAGGTGTAAATCCAAGCCACATAATTTGCCCTTGCAGGAAAGGTTGTGCCTCAGTTTTATCCAGCAAACAATCCTTTGCCTGAGGAGCAAGTGAGAAAAAATCAAATCCTCCCTCAGGCATCTCGGGAAAGCTTAATCTTTTCATGGTACGATAAAATATCTTTGACGTTAGAGTACGAAAGGCTGATTCATCGCGACTTGCACGAGTACCTATAACGACCTGATACCCTTCCTCCATATGGCTTTTTAACATTTTCTCAATTAACTGAGGTGGATCTTGTCCATCTGCTGAAATTACAATACCTATTCGGCCTCTAGAATGGGTCAATCCAGCCTTGATTGCACTAACCTGACCAAAATTACGCGTGAATTTAACAACCCTAACAGGTACCATACCTTGATTTTGGATTTCTAGCAGCCGTTCATAAGATCCATCCCCGGAACCATCATCGACAAAAACAACTTCACCGGTGATTTCAGGCTCCATTATTTTCATTACGCTGACAAGGTTTTTATAAGTTTCATCAAGTGATGCTTCATTAAAATAAACGGGTACGACAATGGAATAGTCGTAATCAAATTTTTTTGAATATGTATTTAAATGACTCAAACCAGGATCCTTATCGCAATTTCGTATTTTTTCAGCGGGAATACCAACATATGTGCAATGAGCGAGAGCATCTCTGACAACAACAGCTCCTGCACCAATCACACAGTCTGGTTCAATAGTAACATGGTCACGCACAATAGCCCCCACACCTACTACTGTACAGGTACCTATATGTACAGCACCAGCTATAGCAACAGCTGGTGCGATGTGAACCCCATTCCCAACGACACAGTCATGATCAACTTTCGAACCTGTGTTGACAATGACATTTTCACCAATTTTTGTATTGATGTTGATAACAGCACCCGGCATAACAACGGTCCCGGCTCCAATTTCAACATTGCTTCCAATGACCACCGAAGGATGGATAGCCCGCACCAGATGAAAACCCATCCCTTTAGCTTTAGCAGCAACATCACATCTGGCCCGACAATCGCCGATAGCAATAATTACACGACACCATCCTTTGGCTACCAGAGCACGAATCTCTTCTTCTTCACTCAACACTGGCAGCCCAAATTTTTTGTCCAACGTCGCACTACCAGTATCATCGATAAAGGCAGTGAGCCTGAATCGATTCTCGGCTTTTACTATATCAGCAACAACCCCTGCATGGCCTCCGGCACCCCAGATAACGACTGACTGTATCATTCAGAAGGTCTCATTTGGGTTTTAATTGCATGTTGAATCAAATTACATATCTCTGAAACCACATTAATATTAACTGAATTACCAGTAGGCAACAAAACCGTTTTACCACACAACAGTTCGGTCTCAGGAAGGGAATATTTTCTTGTATGATAAGGCGTAGCTTTGTGGCATCCAGGATAAAAATAGCGCCTGGCAATAACATTGTGATCATGCAAAAACTCAATCAATGCGTCTCTGCTAATCCCTGCTAATTGCTCATCCAGCTCCAACACAACATATTGATAGTTGTTCTTTTCGTTTGGATTATAATCAATTACAGAAACACCGTCAAACGAGGACAAACGGTCTTTATATATCTGATAATGAGCTTTATTGATGTCAACCAACTCTTTTATATGTGACAGCAAGGCCAGACCCATTGAAGCGTTAATTTCAGCCATTTTAGCGTTAGTCCCCAATGAACCAACATTATCAGCACCAAGAAAACCAAAATTCCTGAATGATCGAAGTGCTAACGCCAATTCGTCATCATTTGTTGTAATAGCTCCCCCCTCGAACGTATTGAAGAATTTTGTCGCGTGAAAACTAAACACTTCTGCATTTCCAAAATTGCCAATCATTGTATTCCCGCTTGAGCACCCAAAAGCATGGGCGGCATCGTACAAAACCTTCAGGTCATGTCTTGCTGCAATCTTTTTAATCTGAGCAACCTTAGAAGGCCGGCCCCAAACATGTACCCCTAGAATTGCCGACGTTTCATCGTCTATGAGCTTTTCCAATAAATTCGGATCAATGTTATGAGTTTTGGGGTCTATATCACAGAACTTTACATCCAGTCCAATTCTGGTCAACGCATGAGCAGTTGCTATGAATGTGAAAGAAGGCAAGATAACATTCCCAGTCAACCCACACACTTGGAATAATATTTCCAGACCGATTGTGGCATTGCACACTGCAATGCAATGCTTCACCCCCAAATACGCCCCCAACTCATTCTCTAGTTTTTTCACATACTTACCGTCATTAGTATACCACCTTCGGTCAAGAATATCATTAACCATGCACATAAATTCTTGGCGGTTGACTAAATTGGGCCTGCCAACACAAACAGGCTCATCAAAAACATTGAAGTGTTTTTTCGGATTATTCCTGGCCATTATTTTCCTTTAACTCTAAAACCGACGGCATCGAATTTTCTCTCCAATTATCTGAAAATAAATTAAGACGTCGATCAATTAAAATATCAATTGAAGACTGTACAAATCCCTTAATCCTCTTATTCTCTTCAACACTATCAATACTATCTCGATCATTCGCATATGCCAAAACAGATTGTTCATAACGCTCAAAATTACGTTGTAGATTGGGAACTCGTTGCCATTGGTCTCTAACATTAATAGCAATCACCAGAACAATTAAAATGGCCGAAGCGTTTAATCCAAAACGGATTAACAAGTAACTAAATCTCTCAGCTTGCTGCCTTCTTAAATAGGGAGTAAGCAACACAATCAATAATATGAACCCTGCCAACCAAACAGGCGTATCCCCGAGATAGCGCATTGCCTTTTCCGGATGCGTCATGGTCTGAAAACGTGCAACCGTTATCTGAGCTGAGACGAGAAGTGGATACAGAAGAAAAAGAAATGGGAGCCAAGTAATCTTATAAATACGACCATGAAAGAATATTACAACAACTACGATCATAGAAAGAATGCAAACAGCCCCAATTATCGCTACCAGCTTGCTGCTCAAAAGGATTGTGAGGGAACCCAGTACGGAGGCCCCTATCAATTTACAATAAAATATAAGGACACTGATCGGTTCCTCAAAAAGTATCATAATATCAATCGACATGTTTGTTTTCTGGTACATCGTCTGGTAGTGCAAAAAGAAAAAACTAATCGCAGCCACCACAACAATCGCTTCTTTTTTCCACGTCCTACTATTCATATAAGAAAAAAGTAAATGCAACGAAGCCATTATGACAATTGTTGCAAAAAACGAAGGCATTGCAGAGTGTCCGTAAAGAACAATGGACGAAAACAAAAACATCAACATGGCCCCAAGCAGGTATGGGCTGTTCTTATTAGAACTTAAGAATCGATCTACCAGTGCAAAGGAGCATAAATAGAGAGATATCCGCATCAAAGATAAGCTCGCTTGGCCGTGTGTATATAGATACATTTGATAAGGAGTAAGTAAAGCCAAAAGAAATGCGGGGACCAAAACGATTGCCATGCCTCCACCAACGCCAATGAAATGCCTTGCGTTAAAAAACCAAATAAGCAAACTTGAAACAAATAGCATTAAAGCCGCTACGTATTGCACTCCAATAAGTTCAAGGTCAAAAAAAATCCCATCAATTAGAAAAACACCAGGGATAATAATTGATTTAAACGGCCCGTTAGTGGCGGTAGCCATCGCATCCCACCCAAGATTTCCTTGATAATAAAGTTCTATCAAGTGAACAAACCGCCAGTAGTCGTGCCTCACAACCGAATTGGATATCTGTTCTATAAATCCTATGTGATTAAAAAAAAGCAATAACAACAACACCAAGCCAAGCATTTTCCAGATAAACAGAGTTTTGGACTGTAACAATTCTTTTTCCTCGTCGGGCCAGTATGTTATCAAAATAAATGAACGTCTATGTCAAACAATTCCCGAAGGGCTCAGGTGTTTGAAAATTGAAACTTGAGCGATCCACCACAAGCTTTAGAATCTGCTGTTACTGATAGCTTTATTATCCAGATTCACTTTCATCTCACAACTGGGCATATGCAAATTCCCTCGCATTACAAACACCGCCCCCAATGACGACCACAAAATCTGATATGCCCGTAACAAAACAAGCATCGTCACGATCTGATTCGCAGAAGCAACGCCTACTTCACTCAACAGCGCAACACCTGTAGGCTCCATGACTCCCAGCCCCATAAAACTCAAAGGCAAAGAACCACTGATAAGCACCAAAGGCATCAACGAAAACAGTTTCAGCGCACCAGTGTCCATCCCCACTGCCTGAGCAGTAACAAAAGCGACACTGACAATTATCAGATGGGTCATCGCCCCCAACCCAGTGCTGATCAGTAGTGCAGTTTTATGGTTACGATAAGCACCAATGGCATTTTGCACCGAAGCAATAATTCCATGGGCAGGTAGCATGTTCATAAGGCGGCGAATACCAAGTATTTTTTGAAGTGTCAACGAAAAATAAAGTACAGCCCCAACTACCATCACCACTGCAGTAATCGCTACTGCTCGACCAGCAATTTGAGTAGTGACATCTTGAATGTTTGTTGCTAGTGCCACCACTGCTGCCATTGTCGCTAACAAGATTAAACCAATCAATCCCACAAAGCGATCCACAAAAATACTAGTCACCGCCTCAGCTCGTCGGTCAGACTCTTTTGCAACATAGTACGCTTTAAACAAATCGCCCCCAGTCATGCCAGGCATGAAGCTATTAAAAAAAACCCCAGCCATGTAAATACGAAATGTTCGCCAGATCGGCGAGGGTAAGTCACATGTACGCATCAATACAAGCCAACGAGCCATCTGAACCGGGAACATAATTAATGTTATAGCAAAGCCCAATAAAACCAGATGGATTTGTGCATTTTTAAAGGTACTGATCAACCCCGGCTTAAAGCGTGGTCCTGTGCCATTAGTGGTCAGTTTATCAACATCAACAGTTACAAAACGGTCATCCTCAAGAGCAATAGTCATCTTCGTCTTATCATGCTCAACAATTACAAATGTAGCACAATCATTCAACTTAACCTGATCATCCACTTCATATCCACCAGGCAGTTCAACGCTGTCTCGCCAAGTCAATTGCGTCGCAACAAAGGTTAGCCCCAAACCCACCAGAACAACACGCAATAGAATACTGATGATCTTTTTCAAGGTAACCGATTGCTCTTTACTTTCACCCATAATACTTTTTCATACCACCTCAAAGTTTTCCTGCAAAATTAAGCTACCATTTTAACAATAAGCTACTTGCTCCAACAGGAGCTGTAGTCCTTAATTTTTGATAATTTGGAATTGGCTCTGAGCATACTTCTTGAGTATTATTAAACCATTTAATCAGATCCCAACTTTGACTTACAACAGGAGAGTTTCCTGGATCATATTTATGAAACAAACCACAATAGTCTAGATTAGCAGGCCTAACCACATCACGAACACGATCTGACCCAATGGCCCAAACCATGGAAGGATAAAAAAGCGAAGAATCTACGCCATCCTTACATCGCGTCGCACGCAGAAAACCTTTGAAATACAAAAATGCATCTTTTTCAGTAAAAGGATCCTTCAAACCAAACCCATACTCATCTAACCAAAAAGGCTTATTAATGCCACTTTCAGTATAAGCATCTAAAAGAGAATTATAATGGGACAGATAATCAAATTCTGTCGCACCTTCCTGTCTATAGTAAGCAGATACAGATACTACAGGCACATACGATAGCACATTCTCACTTACCCACTTCAGATAAGTCTTGAATGCATCAATTGTTGGATAAGTAATGGTGTCGAATGAGTAATTTAACTTTCTCAACCTATCAATTGGATTGTTATAAAAATAATCCAGCTGATATTTAACCCATTGAGCATCATTCCAATCATCATTTGGTCCATTTTCGTCACATACAGTATCGTCAATAAGAATGAGAGAGATAATATTGCATGGCATAATATCTACACCAAGCGTTATTAATTCAATTCCAGTAGTATCTATTTGTTCAAGAATGCTCTCAAAAAACATAGCATCATTTTTTTTATCTCTCATATTGGTATCAGTGACAAAAATTGAAGAGAGAACTAATTCAATCTTTAAGCCATCAGTACCATCACGTAAGTAATCAAGAAAATCATTTATTTTCATTGCCTCATTTCTGGACATTAAAGGATAAATATCCTGATCATATGCATACTCAGGGAACAGATAGTCATACTGTTTATAAAGACCTCCACTTATCATAATCCTCACCCAGTTGAATCCTGATTTTTTAATTTCATTAACTGTTTGAAGAAGACGTTTCCTTATTCCTTCATCACCGGAAGCAAGTTTTTGTATCACAAGAGTTAAATTTTCTTCTCGTTTTCCATCCAAATAAAAAAAGGTAACTCCAATGACAGGCGCATCCATAAAGTCAGGAATTACAATATCCCCTCTTTTTTCTTTTTTACCAACTTGAAAATCACTTGATTGGATATCACTATTATCAGAATTAGTTTCTAATTCAAACAAACCCTTCACAGTATCAAAACGAGGAATTTCAGATGAAATGCATACTTGAGGAAAACACAGAACAAACAACATTAAACCAATCACAGTCTGCTTCATCTATTCCTCTCTGCTCTTATTCACAAATATGGCTAGGAATCTTTTAAAAGATTCCCGACCGACTAAGTGTGGTCATTTCTTTTGCCAAAGGCCTGTCCTGTCAGTCCCCCAACCACCACCTTCAGTTTAGCTCGCATCTCAAACCTATTACGAAACAATCCCTTCAGATAGGTAGGCGAGACCGAAACACATTGTTACATACTCTTGGCACTGCATCTATTGCGAAAGTGTATCAGCTTTTCTCCGAAATCAGCAAGAGCATTGATCCGCTTCCTGACAAGTTCCCCTGCCTCAAGGTAGAGCTGTAGGTCAAAATGATTCTGCAGCAGCATACTGTTCGTCACATCAAGATCGAGTTCGTTAACAATCGAGCGTATTCGCTCAACCATACTATTTTTACGTCCACTTGTGATGTTCTGTTTAACATAGGAAAGATCGATATCAGGGAAAAAGGGTCTCAGATGTTCCTCAAAAAGGACCATGCTCTCGTCATACAGATCAACAACACCCACCAGCGCCATCCCCTGAATCTGTTTTAGCGCATTTGTGTAGTCTGCTTCCGTCAGGGTCCGGGTAATAAATGTTTTAATCGTCTCAGGGACATCGAGGCATCGGCTGGTCTGAAAATTTCGTATGACGATCGGCACATCAGGTTGCATCCGCCACTTGACATATTCATTAAAATTCATGTTCTTGGCCATACGAGCCCCAAGGGAATCCGAGTCCTGTTTGTGTTCGAAGGCGTATACAGAACCCACCCTGTCGAGGGGATGCCTGAGAAACACAACTGGGAACAATCGTACATCCGGCAAAACCGGCAGAGGAAATTTCAAATGATGACTCGACAAGGCAGACAACTCAGGATGTTCAAGCAGGAAAGGCCCCAGGTACTTTGACCCACATTGCATCCCCTGATCATCACGATGATCCAGAAAGGCATTACTAAAATTACGGTTAAGAGACCAGTCAAAGGTCGAGCCAGCATTTTTAAACAAATGATTATGAATTATTATATTACGCATTTGTTGTTTTCACTTCCTGATAAATTATTATTAACTTACGTGTTCTCCGTCTCTCAGAGAAATTCCCGATTCAGATCACACCCTTTTTTCTTTTGCTTCCCTCTGCAAATTCTTTTCCAACACGGCTCTCACCGCAGTTTTAGAAAAATGTTCATTCACATACTTCCAACCTGCCCTAGAAACTTTTTGGCATGCATTATTATCTCCTAACAGTGAAATTATTGCGTCTGCAAACGCCTCTGACGAATTTTCGACAGAAATAACATCAGCAAGCTCCGGCATACCCTGTATCCCGATATCAGTTGTCACCAATGGCACACCAAGAGCCATCGCCTCGAGAACCTTTCCTTTTGTACCTGCCCCAAACCTTAATGGAACAACCGCAAGTCTGACGCTCTGATAGAATTCCAATAGTTCCTCGTCGGTTACATATCCAGTCACCGTGACATGGGAAGAAGCTAAGTCAATTACTTCTTGCGTTGGATGCGAACCAACTAGAAACACGTGCAGATCGGCACATTGCCGCTGAACAAGAGGCAGTATTTCAGTAATAAACCAAATCGCGGCGTCAACATTGGGGCTATGTCGAAAACCAGCAACAAATACTATAGCATTAGACTCCACGACCTTTCGTTGCGAATATTTTGCAATATCATCATAAAAATAAAGTGGAATTGTCTGAGCATTGAGCTGTGGATCATATTTCTTCACAGTTTCCGTTTCTGCGGCGGAAGGGTGCAACACCACATCAACATCCTTCCAAATCCCTTGCTCTAATTTTTTCCATTTTTCAATATCTTCCTCAGTATGCGCATTCTTACAAACTTGCGACTCAAGCAGCATCCGTTTATAGTGAATATCAACGCCATAATAAATTATTTTTGCTTTAGATTTTTCTTTGATGGCTGAGAGATACAACGCACACACATTCGGACGACTCACCCAGATATAGTCTATCATTTGACCATGGTCCTTAATCCAGTCAGGGAACTTGTCGCGATATTCCTCCCCATAAAAAACTTCAATTCCAAGTTGCTGCAGAGGAGAGCAATATTGGGGGTCCCACCATAAATTGCTGGGCCAAAATTTTACATTTAATCCCATTTCCACAAGAATCTGCAAATAGCACCAGATGTTTTTCGAGCCAGCATCGTGATCAGGTTGAGGAACATAATGATCTATGACAAGGATACTCTCCTTATAGCGCGAGCGATCATGTGCATGATAGACATTTTCTCCATTTGGAAAATTATCCTGTTTGAGTATCTCTTTCCACTGTTGATGCAATTTTCCCTGATTGACTCCTTGATAAAACTTAATACCTGAAGAGGTATCGGTTCCGCAGGACACACCTTCATAATGTATCACTTTAGATTGCGGCTGATAATAAACCTTTTTCCCTGTGGAACGAACTTTCAAGGCCAAATCAACATCTTCGTAATATGCAGGCGCGTACTCCTCGGAAAAACCACCTAATTTTTCGAATATAACTGTCGGAATCAACAACGAGGCCCCAGAGACATAATCAACCTCTTTCACATAATTATAAACACTGCGGGCAGGGTCATCTGAATGGCCAAAATTCCATGCGGAGCCATCATCCCACAAAATACCACCGGCTTCCTGTAATCGTCCATCCGGATAGACCAATTTGGACCCAACCATGCCGCAATCTTCACGTGAATGGAAAAGGTCCACCATACTGTCAAGCCAGCCTTCAGTTACTTCAGTATCATTGTTTAAAAAATAAAGATACTTACCTTGCGCCTGGGAAGCAGCGAAGTTACAGTTTTTCAAGAATCCAAGATTTTCCTTGTTAGTAATAAACCTTAACCCTGGGACTGTAGAGAGCCAGGTAAGACCAACACCGGATGACGCATCATCTATAACAATTACCTCCACACTAACGTTTGGAAGGTTGCGCGTTATAGAAAGTAGACAGAGTGACGTATGATAAAGCTGGCCATAGGTAGGGATAATTATTGATACTTCCGGATTTTCAACATGATCAAATCGAATCTTATGCAAACGAGCCCAGCTTTCAAAGTGAGGACTCCCAGTAAAGAATGTGCCTGCCTGTCTATAGATTCCTTGAGCGCAACGCTCTTTCATTTTAGGAGAAAGAGGAAGCTTACGAAAGAGATTTTCCTCAACTCTATGGATCGTTGGGCGTACCCATCGACGAAAACCTGTTTTTTTCCCTTTTGCTAAACGATTCAATCCTCTTAAAGGTTTAGTTAACCTCCAGGAATGTGAAGAAATCATCTGGTTCTTCAAGCTAGTTACTTTTTGCATATTATGACGAAGAACTCGAACTTCTTTATCAAGTCTTTGTACCTGAACGGTTCGTTCGTCCAATTCTTTTGTTCGCCTTGCTATCAGCTCACGCTGGGCCTGCACCTCCTGATCAAATCTTTTTTTCCAATCAGCACGTTCTTCAAACTCTGCAGTTAAATTCAATATATAGTCACGCTGTACCTGCACTTCTTGATCAAGCCTTTTCGCCCAGATCGTACGTTCTTCCAACTCGGAATACACCTGATTAATCTTACTGAGTTTCTCCTCACAAGAGGCGATCTCAACAGACTTAGCAAAAAAAGGAGCGGCAATATCAGAA
>JAQYVF010000098.1 GCA_030145625.1 Desulfocapsa sp.
AAACATAATGCAGCATGTCTCTGCCCGGATGGTCAAATCGAGTTTTTTGACAAGTGTACAGCCTGTTCAACGATTAAACAGCGTTTTAAGAACAATATCTCTGCTGGGAACCATGATCAAGCCAAGAGAATCCTCTCTCACGCCCAACTCTGTGACTGGGTGAAGGAACGCAGGGACAGAACAGAATTGACAGATAAGGAATACTGTCCGCAGAATAACACTGTACGACTCAGCGATGAAGGTGGCACCAACCAGTGTGTACCTTGTAAAGATCTTGAAAAAGACTTCGATGCAGCAGTGGATGGCGGTGACCTTGAGTATGCCAAGGTACTCCTCAATCTCGCCTCCACTTGTAACTGGACGGTTAATGGCCAAGAGAAAATAAACCAGGCAAAACCGTGTCCCAGCAACAGTGTTAAGCTCAGTGATGAAAACGGAGAGAACCAATGTGTGCCCTGTGATGTTTTAGAGGGTGACTTCGATGCCTACATTGACAAGGCAGATCTTGGCTCTGCAGAATACCTGCTGGATCTTTCAGCAAGTTGCAGCTGGGCTCTTGCCGGTCAACAAAAGTTGCAACAGGCACAACCCTGCCCCGCTGGCACGGTTAAACTCAATGACCAGAACAACCGCACCCAGTGCGTACCCTGCAGTACTCTACAGGAGGATTATAGAGCGGCCCTGGCTGGTGGAGACAGAAATTATGCCAGCACCTTGATTGATTTGGCCTCCTCGTGTTCTTGGTCCAGAGCCGCAGCGCAGCAGATGGAGCGAGAAAATCAACAGGCAGAGATGGATAGGAGCTGTAGGCAGCAGCTCCCCGGCAGTCATGCGAGCTTCAATGGCAGCCGATATGAATGTTTCTGCGATGAAGGAAGGCTACTCTACACCAGTGCCCAAGGTGAAAAATCCTGCAAAAGCTGCGACGATATTAAAGGAATGGTCAACTATGCCCTTCAACGAAAGGATCTGAACGGAGCCAGAAACTTGATAGGTGGCGCTCAAAACTGTAGTTGGTATGATGCCGCGGTACAGGCCATTGCTAATGCCAACAGCAACCAGCAAGCACCTCCATCCAGACAAAACACTCAACAGAATGGCCCGTTGACAGGAGTTTGGGATGTGAAAATAACTGATCTGGATCCATATATAAAGCTAACATACCATATGGATGGTTCCAAATCGAATTATTACAATATAGATTTTAGCAGCACGTTCGTGTTGCACATCAACCAGAATGGCAACAGACTACAAGGAACCATGACAGCAAACGGTGGTTCTCTACCTCTGAATGGAAATGTTAATGGTAACAGTGTCCAACTGTGCTTCAGTAGTGAAGGTAAACGTGAATGCGAGCAGTTACAGGTGAACTACCACAATCTAACAATGAGCGGAATCAGCTACGGCAAAGTAACTGGCAAACCATCAACGAAATGGGTACTATCAAAACGAAGATAACCACTTCACTTAATAATATATTAAGGTAGCGAGGCCAAGCTCAATGCAACCGTCAAAACTGTTTATCTGTCGGGAAACAGATGGGGGCTGGAGTATCCAGGATATTTCCTCCCGTAAGACAACGACGCATCGCAAACAACCTGCCACTCGCCAAAAGCCCTCCCCTTCACTCCCATCATCGGGGCACCGCTGGAGTAAGCCAAAATGACATGTCGGTTGGCTCTGGGCTACAGCATTTGAATCAATGCTTTCTAGTTTTACCGATCGGTCAGAAAGTGTGAGTCTTTGACTTATTAAACGACAATTGCGCCCCCCTTGTGCTCAATTGAGAGACATGTGGGTTAGTCGGAAACAATCTTAAAAGAGTAAGAACCTGGTGTCTAACCACGATAACAACTTGATGCTACAGACAATTAATGAATTACAGATTGCGTGAATAGCTGATATTACTAGGCCGAATTTTCGATTTTGAGGCCTAAATGGGCAATATAGGAATCAAACGGCAAAAATCGCCGAATCGGGATAGGGAGCCACTCAAGTGGCCCCCTCCCACAGCACCTTTCTATTACCCACAAATCTGAGCGTTTGGTTATACCTTTTATTTCTTCTTGAATATCTCGATGTTTGTCTCGAAAAGCTTTTCCATCAATTCTCGCAGAATTGCTGTAGTTGGAGAGTAGTACAATAGTTTTCTAGCCAACGTATTACGGAACCACAATATTAAGCCAGCGGGGAGTCTCTCCGTCAGCTTTTTTTTGCATAACGACATTATAAATAATAGGTAAAATTCAAAACCAAACTGAAACAGATTTGAAATAATAGTGAATTCAAGTTCCAAGTACAACTCGAGGCAGCCTTACAGCTCAACAAACCCTTGGCTACAGCTTACTATCTCAAAAAAGACCTTCGTCGGTTGTGGTCGCAGAAAAACAAGAAAAGTGCGTGAGATTTTCTTGATGCATGAATTGCCTGAGCAAAAATGCTTGATAACTTCGCAAACACTCTCAACCATCACCGGGACGGCATCCTTGCTTACTACGATTATCAAATATCAACGGGCCCTTTAATAATGAAATTCTTCTCAGGCCTGTCACCACTCCAACTTCTTCTCCTGCTTACCCTTACGTTCGCAGAAGCACCGCTGCAGGCTGCAAGCTACAAAGAATGCCTGATGCAAGCCCTTGATGAAGGGTCCGACACCCTTACTCTGGGAGAGATCAAAGAGTCCTGCCAGGCTGAACAGACTGCTTCAAAAAGCCTCACTTCGAAACATCCCACGGCGGAAGAGGATACTACACCGGAGAGCACTCCTCCGCTATCCTATGCAGACCTCTTCACAATGGGTCCTCACAAACAAAACTATATCCTCCTCTACAGCCATAACACAGCCCCCAACACCACACCCTACCAGAGCAGCTCCGACATTGTCATTGATGACGACGAAATCGCCTTCCAGATCAGTCTCAAATTTCCCATTATCAGCTTCCCCATCGGCAGTAAAACGACCTATCTCATGGCAGCCTACACGGCCCAATCGTTCTGGCAGGCATACAACCAGCCCCTCTCCAGTCCTTTCCGCGAAACAAATCATGAGCCGGAAATCTTTGCCCTCTATCCTCTGGATATCAAAATCCCCGGCGTGAACAGAACATATCTCATGGGAGGTTTTGTTCATCAGTCAAACGGCCGCAGCCAACCCCTGTCACGGAGCTGGAACCGGCTCTATCTTGATTTTATTGCCGAGGGAGACAACTTTAAGATCAGCATAAAGCCCTGGTATAGGATTCCGGAGGAGGATAAGGAATATATCGGTGCCTCAGCTGGTGACGACAATCCGGACATCAGCGATTATCTCGGCTACGGAGAGATCAGCGGCGCCTTCAAAGTGGACAACCACACCTTGAGTTTCATGCTCCGCAACAACCTTGACTTCAATGAAAACAAAGGGGCTCTGAAGCTGGGCTGGTCCTTTAAAGTACCTTTTATTGAAGCGGACAACATCAAGGCCTATGTCCAATATTTTAACGGCTACGGCGAATCATTGATCGACTACAACGCTGCCGTGGAACGCATTGGTATCGGTTTTATGATCGCCGACTGGCTTTAGGCCACCTTTAGACTGTAGCCCTCACAGGTTTTCTCACGAATGGGGCTCCCCCCCCACAAAGGGGGACCAGCAGGTGGTAACTCTAACAACTCTCCTGATCACTCTGCTTGTTACGCCGTAGGATTCCATTCACCCTGCCCTGCACCAGGGACGGTTCCGTGTGAAGCCGGACCCGATTACCGGGATTAGCTCGGACGACCTCCTCCCCTCCTTCTGTCTCCATGCGGGTAAGCGTAAGTGAGATGCTCTCGATGCCAGGCAGCATATACTCAATCCGACTCCCGCTCTCCAGCACATTCCTAATTTCCACCAGAGGAGCATCTCCCTCCTCACGGATCACGGCCACAGGCTCCACCTCCTGCACAGCCCGAGGACTGGTATAGAGCATCTCGGAGCTCCCGGGACGCTGACTGATGAAATTTTCGGTGCTTCCGCGTGTCCCGGTCTTGGCAATCTCCTCGACAAAAACTTGAGGCAAACGAATTTCTTCGGGCTTCTCCCAGGCCTCGATTGGCAGCGCCCCAAGATAATCCAGAGCCGCCCGATAAATACGTGTCACCCCCCCCACATAAAATATCGACTTCATTCGCCCTTCGATCTTCAGGGAATTCACTCCACAGGCCACCAGTTCCGGTAAACGTTCCAGGAGACAGAGGTCCTTGGAGTTGAAAATATAGGTCCCCCGTTCATCCTCTTCCACAGGAAAGAACTCTCCGGGTCGTTTCTCTTCGATCAGGGAATAGCTATAGCGGCAGGGATGGGCACAACTGCCCTGATTGGCATCTCTGCCGGTCATGTAATTAGAGAGCATACAGCGTCCGGAATAGGAGATGCAGAGGGCGCCATGCACAAAGACCTCCAACTCGCCACTCACCTCTCCCCGAATCTCCTTAATTTCCGACAGAGACAATTCCCGGGCCAGATTGAGGCGTCCGGCACCCTGCTCAAACCAGAAAGCAGCAGCCTGAGCATTGGTGACATTCGCCTGAGTGGAGAGGTGGATGGGGATATCCGGAACACATTTTCGAGCCCGCATGAGGATTCCGGGGTCGGAAATGATCAGACCGTCCACCTCGGCCTCCTGCAGTTGTAAAAGATAGTTGTCCAACCCGGCAAAATCCACATTATGGGCCAGTATATTTACGGTCACATAGATCTTGACCCCATGAGCATGTGCATACTGCACTGCCTCCACCATGACCTGATGACTGAAGTTTCCAGCTTTAGCCCGCAGACTGAACTCTTTTCCACCCAGATAGACGGCATCTGCCCCATAGTGGATGGCGGTAACCAATTTCTCAAAATTCCCGGCAGGGGCAAGGAGCTCAGGCATGGAAGGAAAGCCCGCTTTGTTACTTTCTTTTTTCTGCATTGTACGCTATTATCAACCGTTATTTTTGTAAGTTATCGAGAAATGATGGTGACGGGATTTCATACGGATTTCAACTTTTCCAGCACCAATCATTAAGAAGTAAAGTCCTTACAGCAAGCTGAGTAGTAAATCAAGGGTAAGCAATCACTACCAAGAGGCCAAGTGGGTAAAAAAGTTATCGGCATAGCCATGAGCGGAGGCGTGGATTCCACTGCCTGTGCCCTGCTTCTCCAAAACCAGTATCAGGTTCATGGTTTTTTCATGCAGCTGGCTCAACCTGATTTCTCCGAGCAACTCAAACGAGTCAAGGAGATAACCCAAAGATGTGGAATCCCTCTCCAGGTCATTGACCTCCGAGCCCAGTTTGAAGACAAGATTCTCAGCTATTTTTCCACCTCCTATCAAAACGGACGCACTCCCAATCCCTGTATGATCTGTAATCGCGAAATAAAATTCGGCCTTTTCATGGATGCCATTCTCGAACAGGGAATGGAGCGTGTCGCCACCGGGCACTATGCAAACATCAAGGAGCAAGATGGTTGTTTTCTCTTGCGCAAAGGAAAAGACACGAACAAAGACCAATCTTATTTTCTTGCCCGCTTGACTCAGAAACAGCTGGCACGGGCTCTCTTTCCCCTGGGAGAAATGTGCAAAGAAGAGGTCTACGCCATGGTGGAAAAACGCGGGTTCACAGAATTCAGAGGCCAGGAGAGTCAGGATGTCTGCTTTCTCGGCACCAGTTCCGTGGGTCATTTCCTAGAAGAACGGATGAGAGATCTTAAAACCGAAGGAGAGATTGTCAATGAAGACGGCCAGATCCTCGGACGACACAACGGCATCTACAACTATACCATCGGCCAGCGCAGAGGGCTTGGGATTTCAGACAGTTCCCCCTGGTACGTCGTTGCAATTGACGCCCCGGCAAACAGGATCATTGTGGGCAAAGATGACGCTCTCTTTCACAATACCATTGACATAGAAGATGTCTCCTGGAACTGCGGCAGGCTCCCGCACCCCGACCAAGACTATCAGGTTCGAATCCGCTATCGTCACCAGGGAGCCACTGCCCGAATAAGCAGGCTCTCGGAAAATCGCTACCGTATCATCTTCCCTGAAAAACAGAGGGCGGTCACCCCGGGCCAGTTTGCCGTAATTTATGAGAAGGACCTGATCCTGGGCAGTGGTGAAATCCAGTGAAGAAAAAGGTCATCATCAACACCCTGGGCTGCAAAGTAAACCAATACGAGTCAGCCTCCTTTCTCTGCTCCTTTGAGGAATGCGGCTGTCGCATGGCTGAAAAAGGAGAAGATGCCGACATCGTGGTGATCAACACCTGTGCGGTCACGGCCAAGGCCGGCGCCCAGTCCCGACAGACGGTACGCCGGCTCATGCGCCGCCACCCACAGGCAAAAATCGTCATCACCGGCTGCTATGCCCAGATGGCTGCCAATGAGCTGGCGCAAATGGTTGAGACCCCTGTCTGTATCGTCGGCAACGGCAACAAGCATCTGCTGGTGGAAGCAGCACTGAAAGAGAGCCCCTGTGACCTGACCATGCTCATGGGGCGCATCCTGAAAAAAAAGGAAATATGTCCCCTGCCCATGCGCAGATTCGGCAACCGTACCCGGGCCTACCTACGCGTCCAGGATGGCTGCAGCAACTTCTGTACCTACTGTATCGTTCCCTACACCCGCGGCCCCAGTCGAAGCCTGAAACTGTCCGAGGTCCTGAGCCAGGCAAAACGTTTTGAACAGGCCGGACACAAAGAAATCGTGCTCACTGGTATCCATGTAGGGATGTACGGTCGCGACCTGGAAGAACAGACCGACATCGCAGACCTGATGCTCACCCTCTGCCAGACCCACCCTGATATTCGTTTCCGGCTGAGTTCCATTGAACCCCAGGAAATGTCAGACAGATTGCTCCAGGCCATGAGCAGTTGTCAAAACTTCATGCCTCACTTCCACATCCCGCTGCAGAGTGGAGACGACACTATCCTCAGCCGTATGAATCGCGGTTATGACCGGGAAACCTTTCGTAGTGTGGTGGAAAAGTGCAGGGCCTCTTTCCCGGATGCAGCCATTGGTATTGACATCCTCACCGGATTTCCCGGAGAAGGAGCTGAAGAGTTTGCCAACAGTCGAGCATTACTCAAAGAACTCGACGCGACGTACTTCCACGTCTTTCCCTATTCCAGTCGTCCTGGTACCCTGGCAGCCACCTTCAAAAACCAGGTTCCAAAATCCGTACGCGAGGAACGGGTGGCTGAACTGCGGGCGCTTGCAGAAGAGAAAAAAGTATGCTTTTACCAGCGTTACCTGGGAACGGAACGATCTGTGCTTGTAGAACACAAACGAAATCGAGAAGGAATGCTCACCGGATTCACTGATAATTACATCCCTGTCGCCCTCTCCGGTGACAACAAACTGATGGGCACGATTATCCCCGTATATCTGGAACGGCTTGAAGAGACCACTGTTGTAGGGAGGTGTAAGTAATCATGCGGGGAGAGATCATCGCCATAGGAAACGAGCTGACATCAGGGAGAATCGTCAATACCACCAGTGGATTTGCCGCCCATCACCTCTTTGAGGCAGGATTTGACATCTACGCCATGCATACCATTGGTGACACCCCAGCGCTAATTGGTGAAGCCTTAAAACGAGCCCTCAGTCGAGTCGATTTTGTCCTGGTCACCGGCGGCCTCGGCCCCACCGATGATGACCTCACCACCGAGGCCGTGTCCGAGGCCCTTAATCGGCCAACAATGCCCAATCTGGATCTCCTCTATCAGATCAGGGCGCACCTGCAAAGTGTTTCGGGACCCGTTGTCAGTCCTCTTGAAAAACTTGCCTGGCTCCCTCAGGGAGCAGAGACCCTGAAGCCAAACTCAAAAATGTCCGGATTCCAACTCATTCATAATGACAAACCCATTTTCTTTCTTCCCGGTGTCCCCCACCAGATGCGGACCCTATTGATAGATCAGGTTCTTCCCCGCCTGGCCACCTGGTACAAAGAACGACAACTGGCTGTCTGTCAGCGAGTCTACAAGATCTTCGGGAAGAGTGAGATGGAAATCAATCAGGAGACCAAGAGCCTGAAGCTTGGCGAGGCCGTGGAAATAGGCTACTATCCGGTTTTCCCCAATGTCCATCTCAGCATGACCGTACGCGGCAGCGACACTGTCACTGTGCAGAATATTTTTGATGCAACTTGTGACATCGTTGAAAAAAAAATGGGCCAATATATTTATGGAAAAGATGAGGAGAGCATGGAGTCAGTTGTTGGAGCCCTGCTCCAGCAAACCGGAAACCAGCTCTCAGTTGCCGAATCATGTACCGGAGGGCTGATCAGTCACCTCCTGACCTCTGTTGCCGGCAGCTCATCTTACTATCTGGGAGGAGTCACCTCCTATGCCAACTCCATGAAAACCGCCCTTATCGGCGTAAGTGACTCACTACTCCAGGAACACGGAGCAGTGAGCCGGGAAGTTGCCGAGGCAATGGCCGCCGGAATGCGGGAAAAAAGCGGAGCAGACTTTGCACTTTCTGTCACCGGAATCGCCGGCCCTGACGGCGGAAGCATAGAAAAACCGGTGGGAACTGTTTTCATTGGTTTAGCCGGCAACGATGAGATTCAAGGGCATCATTTCCTCTTTTCCGGTACTCGATATGAAATTCAACGCTTGACAGCACAAACAGCACTTGATCTTCTGCGCAGATATCTGCTAAGGTAGCCTACCATTTGAAAGGATACTGTGACAACAGGTGCTCCAAGCAATCTGGCAAAGGCGGTAAGGTATAATATTCACAAAACATCCTGGGCGCGATGCCCCAGATTAATACCATCCGCGGAGAGATGAGATCCCTTCCCGACTCTCGTCGACCCAACTACTCAACAAAAAATACGCCAAGCAGTTAACATCACAAAGGAGCACAATATGGCAGCAACAGCAAAAGATAAAACAGGCAGTGTGGACAATGCCATCAGCCAGATCCAACGGCAGTTCGGCAAGGGTTCCATCATGCGCCTCGGTGCCCATACGCCAGAAAAGATTCCGGTTATTTCCACCGGCTCCCTGAGTCTGGATATTGCCTTGGGAGTCGGCGGTTTTCCCAAGGGAAGAATTGCAGAAATCTATGGGCCTGAATCTTCCGGGAAAACCACCCTGGCCCTGCATGTAGTAGCCGAAGCCCAGAATAATGGAGGAACAGCCGCCTTTATCGATGCCGAGCATGCCCTGGACACCGCCTATGCCAAGCGGCTGGGGGTCGATATCGACAACCTCCTTGTCTCCCAGCCGGATTTTGGGGAACAGGCCCTGGAAATTGCCGAAATCCTTATTCGCTCAGGTGGAGTGGATGTCATAGTCATCGACTCTGTGGCGGCTCTCACTCCCAAGGCTGAGATAGACGGCAATGTGGGAGATTCCCACATGGGACTACAGGCTCGCCTGATGTCCCAGGCCATGCGCAAATTCACCGGAGTCCTGAATCGCAGCAATACAGTACTGATCTTCATCAATCAGATCAGGATGAAGATCGGAGTGATGTTCGGTAATCCCGAGACAACCACCGGAGGCAATGCCCTGAAATTTTACTCCTCCCTGCGTCTGGATATCCGCAGGATTGCCGCCCTCAAGGATGGCCAGGAGATCATCGGCAACAGAACCAAAGTCAAGGTGGTCAAAAATAAGGTTGCCCCGCCTTTTAAGATAGCAGAATTTGATATTGTTTACGGCGAAGGCATCTCCAAGACAGGAGACCTCCTTGATCTTGCCGTAGAACAGGATATTGTAGACAAAAGTGGATCTTGGTACTCCTATCTTGACGAACGAATCGGACAGGGACGAGAAAATGCCAAGCGATTCCTCAAGGATCACCCTGAAATGTGTACCGAGATTGACCAGAAAGTTCGTATGGGATTCGGTTTAGGAACTCCACTTCCAACTGAAACAGAACCCTCAGAAACCAACTAACAAGTATCACTCCGGAAATAAGATATTTCGGAATCTCACGGGCTCGCCTATCTGGTCGTTTCAGTCGAACGACCCCACAAAATATAACCACAGATGCCCCGCAGGAATCTGCCAACCTGCGGGCACAAGTGGTTTTGGGTATATCTGTCTAATCCCCCAAGGATTAAATTTCACAAGCAACAAAGAACCGCCGCAAACAGCCACTAAACAAAAGCCATTCCCGGCTATGACAAGAAAACGGTAAAAAATATTTATGAAATGGTCCAACCTGAACCTGTCAGCAAAATTCGGCCTTATTTTTGGCGGAGCCTTTGTCTCCTTTATCCTTGTCCTCCTTTTTTACCAACGGACAACTACCCAGACGACAGAGACCTTCAGGACCCTGATCAACACGGAAGTCGCCATCGCCTTCCATGCCACAGCCGTGGACGGCGACATGAAACATGCCAGGCGCCTGGAAAAAGAATTCCTACTCAGCAAAGATCGATCCTTTGAAAGGCAGTTACTGGATAACGTTGAAGAATTGAAAGACAAGGCAAGGGCCATTGCTGAGCTGGCGAAGAATACAAACAGCGACACAGCAGGTCTCGCCGCAGAAATCCAGGCCCAGGTATCTATTTACGAACAGGCATTTGAAGACCTGGTTGCAGCGGAAGTCAAAAATGGCCTGGACAGCAATTCCGGCCTGCAAGGCAAGTTCAAGACCCTGGCTCTGCAAGTCTCCCAGAATCTGAGAAAGCATCAGATCAGTGACTGTTATCTCGCCCTCCTCCAAATGCGCCGCTTTGAAAAGGAATTCGTTCGCACCAATTCCGATCGCCACAAAACAAAACTGATGGAAGCCATAGACAACTATGAAACATCACTGGACTTACTGGAAGATGATGAGGACCTCTATGATAAACAGATAAAGAAGCTCAGCGCCTATCAGGAAGCAGTAGAAGAATATATATCCTCCCCCGGTGATGAGACCAGTCTGCAGAAGATGCAATACAGTGCTGTGGATGTGGAAAAGGCCTTAAACCAACTCTACGTCCCCAATGCCAGAATCCAGCTCCTGATCCTGAGACTGACTGAAAAAAATTACATCCTCACCCGACTTGAAAAATATGGCAACGCTACCCTGGAGGTGGCCGAGACCATTCAGGACACCTTTGATGAATCCAATGCCGCTCCTCAATACATCCTCTCCATTGACACAGATCTTACTGCCTACCAAGAGACCTTTTCCGCACTCATGGCCAATGACAAGAAGATTCAGGACGCTCTGCAGGTAATGAATGAAGCTGCAGACAAGGTGGAACCGCTGGTCAGCGAAATCATGACCCAGGCCAGCCAGGGAAAAGAAGCGCAGATCACCAGCACCACAACAAAGGCAAAAAACATGGGCCTGCTTGCCATTGCCATCGGCCTGTGCGTGGTCTTTTTTTCCGGAATCATAACCTTTTTCACCATCCGCTCCATCGTTGCCGAACTGAAGCGAGGCGTCAATTTTGCCGAAACCATGTCCCAGGGAGATTTCACCACCACACTCGACGTCCGGCGAAATGACGAGATTGGAACCCTTGGAAACGCACTGAACAGTATGGTTACTGGAATCCGGGATATGTTCAAAGAAGTATCTGATGGTATCGTCCACCTTTCCTCCTCTTCCAGCGAACTCTCTTCCATTGCCAATCAGATGTCGGAAGGCGCTGATCTCTCTTCTCAGAAAGCCAACAGTGTGGCTGCTGCCGCCGAGGAGATGAGTGTCAATATGGACTCCGTGACCACGGCCAGTGAAACAGCAACCAACAGCGTCAATATGATGGCCGCTGCCGTGGAAGAAATGAACGCCACAGCCGATTCCATCTCTCAGCAGACCGATAAAGGACAGGAAATTTCCCACAGTGCAGCCAAACGTATCAACCACTCCTCTCAGATGATCGAAAAACTTGGCCGTGACATGTTGGAGATCAACAAAGTCACCGAGGCCATCAGTGAAATTTCCGATCAAACCAACCTGCTGGCCCTGAATGCCACCATTGAGGCGGCCCGTGCCGGAGAAGCCGGAAAGGGATTTGCCGTGGTTGCAAACGAAATCAAGGAACTGGCCAAACAGACCACTGCCGCCACCCAGGAGATCAAGCAACATATTAACGACATCCAGTCCTCCACCGATACGACAGTGGAAGAGATCAAAGACGTAGCAGCCGTGGTGGAAGAGGTGGATGAGATTGTCTCTATGATAGCCATTTCCATGGATGAACAGACGGCAACCACCAGAGAGGTTGCAGGGAATATCGCCGAGACCTCTCAAGGGATAGCGGAAGTCAACGAAAACGTGGCTCAAAGTTCTACAGTGGCTGGCGAGACGGCAAGAGACATTGCAGAGGTAAGCAGGATCGCAGGAGAAATATCCACAAACGGCAACAAGGTTAATCTCAGCGCCGAGGATCTCTCCAATCTGGCGTCGAGACTGCGACAACTGGTCGAGCGCTACAGGGTGTAAAGCCTGCTTTTTCAGGCCACCCAGCAGTTCACTCCTGGTCCTCAGGCACTACCGGTTCAGTTGCCCGATTTGATTTGATCAATAATTCCAGTGGTGGACGTCCGGCTGATAAAAACAATCCGCTCTACCCGGCCGCCACTGGCTTTGACTTCGGCCGCGCCAACAATCTCATGCTCATCCCAGTCTGCCCCCTTCACTAAAACATGGGGGGCCAGCCTGGTAATCAGGTTCAGCGGGGTGTCTTCCCCAAAGAGAACCACTGCATCCACGCAGCCCAACGCAGCAAGAACCCTTGCCCTTTTTGACTCTTTATTGATTGGTCGCTTCGATCCTTTAATGGAACGGATCGATTGGTCGTCATTCAGACCAAGGATCAAGAAATCTCCCTGCCGCCGAGCCTTCTGCAAGTAATCCACATGACCGGCGTGAAGAATATCAAAGCAACCATTGGTGAAGACGATCTTCTGCCCCACCCTCTTCCGCCTGGCTACGACCTCGGCCAGTGCGCCCAGTGAATATATTTTATCACAATCTTCTCTGGCCCAAGGTGCTGGAGCCACCGTATTAAAACGCTCCTTTAATTCCCGCATTACTTCCCAGTTCAGAGCAACCAGAGCTGAACCAGCCTCCTCTCCAGCCTCTGCCAAAATCTCACCGTCCGGTGCGACAACCAGAGAATGTCCACCCATCTGCAAGCCTTCCCACCTGCCACAGGCATTGGCGGCAACAATAAAAACCTGATTTTCAATGGCCCGCGCCTGAAGCAAAATCTTCCACTGTTCAATGCGGGCCAGAGGCCACTGGGCAGACATTAAAAGAAGATCCGCTCCCTGACGACACTGAAGCTGCGCCGCCTCGGGAAAACGGAGGTCATAACAGACCAGTCCTCCAGCCAGGCTATTGTCAGCAATGGCAACCGGATTCGGTCTCCTACCGGAACAAAACCAGTCATCCTCTTTCCAGAAAGAAAAGAGATGCTGTTTGGAAATTCCATGGGAACCAACGCCCCCAATCCCTGAAAAAAAGAGAGTATTATAGAGCCCCGCCCCCTCTCCTTCACTTTTCTGCTCAGGAAGAGACCCTGCCAAAACGACACCATGAGAGACAGCGAGTTCTTCCAACTCCTCGAGAAGCTCCGGAACCGCTTGAGAGAGTTCACCCAGTTGCTCATAGACAAATCCCGTGGCCCACATCTCCGGCAGTGCTATCAGGCTGCCCGGGCTGGCATTCAGTCTTGCCAATCCGGCCTTAACCTGCTCCAGGTTCCTGCGAATATCAGCTTGAACAATCTCAAACTGCAGAAAGCCAACTTTAGCAAAAGGATCTTTCTGATATCCTGAAATCATATTGTCAATACCATGCGCTGTCGTCATACTTCCCCATCAAAGCGGTAATCCGAGAAAAAACCAGAACCACAAAAGCTTATCAGCAACATAACGACGATGCCTTGGAACAAACTCTCCCTGCCCTTGCATATCTGAAGTGTTGTTACCCTCTCAACTCTCTTCAATCTTCGCCAAGGCACCTGCTGCCAATGCCATAACCGTGGTGTCCATCACCTCTCCCTCATTATAGATCCTTACCTTCCGTTCATCACCGGAAAGAGATTTCAATTCCTCCACTGCAGAAACAGCTTCGAGCAGCCCCAGCGCTCTGGCAGCCAAGCCCCGCACAGCAGCATCTGCAGAGGGAAGATAGGAGAGCAGGCTCGGGATAACACTTTCTGTCTCTCTCAACAAAGCAGCGCGTTTCTCAGCCAGCCTGCCAACTCCCCAGAGCAGCCCGCGCTGCAACGCAGGTAACTCAAGATAATTTCCGTCCTGATGCTCCAGCGAACCATCGGGAAGCATATAAGAGATCAGCATGTGAAGATATTCATCACACAAGCTGTCATGATGAACCATGGCCTCGCCCATGGCCTCGGGAGCACCCCACCCGATACCACCCGATTCATCATTGAGGCTCCAGAGAAAACGCCGCATAACAACTCGTGCTGCTTCCATGTCCTTTTCTGCAAGACGTGCAACAACCTCTCCAAACAAAGTCACCGCATGCCAGCGAAGCATCTCCTCCGGCCGAAGCAGGGCAGAGAAGAGCGGATTAACCAGACCATGTTCTTCATACTTGCCAAGTTCCAGACGAATCTTCTCCAGGTCATTGACTGCCAGGACAGCAAGGACCTGTTTCTTTATCTTTCTGTTCATCCCCAAGCTCTCCCTTAGTGATAATTACTCAAGAAAAAAGAGTAAGCACTCAACAGAAGAAAACAATTCGAAAAGATTCATCTGCCTGGAGTAGAAAGCAACAGAAATGAGAACTGGCTAAGGCAGCACGCACCAGTGACTGAAAACTTACAATAACAGGACAGATGAAGAATCGTTACAACACCATCATTTGGCAGGAAGGGTAAATACCCGTTTACCAAGCTCAGAGTCGAGAAGAAACAGGCCACTGGAATCATCGCCTATGAGTCGAAGGCGATTAACAATCTCACCAACAGTGGCTTCTTCCTCAACCTGTTCCATGATAAACCAGTCGAGAAAAGCCTTTGCCGCATGATCACGGGCATCAAGAGCCACGTCAATCAGGTCATTAATCAATTGGGTCACCTTCTCTTCATGGGCCAGGATTTGCTCAAAGGCAACCAAGGGTGATTCCCACTGAGTTTCCGGTTT
Organism: Desulfocapsa sp.; assembly: GCA_030145625.1. Classification (GTDB taxonomy): domain Bacteria; phylum Desulfobacterota; class Desulfobulbia; order Desulfobulbales; family Desulfocapsaceae; genus Desulfocapsa. The sequence continues at coordinate 15,082 of JAQYVF010000098.1, forward strand.
GGCAATGGCTTCAAACTGGACCCTGCCGCCGCGCTCATGAACATAATCATAAATTTTCATACCATGAAACATCTCTTCCTGAACCTGACCACGCATCCATTGAGCGCAACCGGAAAGACTGATAGACTGGAAGTAAGACTCCATCGCCAGGTAGAGGTAACTGGAATATAATTCTGCATTGACCTGATTGTTCAAGGCCTTCTCCATCTTCTTTTTCATATACACACTCCTTTGTTTTTTTATGTTATTTTCGTAGCAATTCAAGCAGCTACTGAGAATTCGATCGACTCTAGCCACCTACAAGAACTCACCTCCATCACATCTTACAGGGAGAGCCTTAGAGATGAAAGTAAGAAAAGAGATCAGCCAGCATTTTTCATAAAAAGCCCACGTAAGCCCGCTCAAAAACAGATAC
>JAQYVF010000187.1 GCA_030145625.1 Desulfocapsa sp.
GTCGATGCTGTCCCATAACGGAGAGATATCGGTGCCGACCAGGTTGGAGACAAAGGAGTTAATCCCCTTGTTCGCGGATGGATCGTTGCGTTCCAGGGTGCGGGCGCGTTTGCGCAGGCCGGAGATAGAAGCCGCGTTGCCGGATGGGCCTATGGATGACAGACCGAAGTCGGAGAGGCGGTCAGACATTGACGCGCCCTCATAGGCAGTCGGAAACGATTCTGCCGAGACAGGGACACCTGCAGGGTTGAGAATGGTGCCGGCAGGATAGTCGGCATGGATGGGGAGCGCAGGCATCACAGCCCCTTGCTCCCGAATATCTGAATTGCGGTGATGGTTTCGACAGATGCGTCTGCAGCCGCAACTTCCGTTGCGATTGCATTTCGTAACTCGCGCAGGTCAGCCAGCTTGTGGACCGGATAGGTTATCTGCTCTCCATCGATGACGAACTGGACAGGCTGCTTGAAGGTGATGAGGTTGACAATTGCCCTGTCAATGTTGTCGATATCGGTCTGAGTGAATGCCATCTACATGATTCCATCGCAAAGGTTACGAGAACTCCTTGAATATCTGATAAAATCATACACCCTGTTTTCGGCAATTCCGGCCCATCCCGCCTCACGGTTACTCTATCCCGCTCTACGGACGGTATACGGCTATTGACAGGGGTGTTTCGAAGTGGCTTGAAATGAAACCGGAGGTGGGGAAAACTGGAAGAGCCGTGGGGATGGCCACGGCTCTTTGGTGGGTTGGTGATGGTTGTGGGGGGTTGGGCAAGGTAAAATGGAACGTTACTACCTGTTCAGCCACCAACTGGAGGCTCTTCCGGAACAGGATCTCCACCGATTGACCTCCGGCGAATAAACAGGAATAAACAGGGTCGGAGTAAAATTAATTGCTTCAAAGTGGCCAGACCGAGTCTTAATGTTACTCTGACCACATTTATTCCGTCTTTTCAGAATTACCTTGAAAATGGGTAAATATACCCATATGAAAATTCGCCTGTCTATGGTTAAGTGAATGGCTATTCATTTTTAAATGTGTATCAGGAATAAGGCTTATTTTCCATTTAATCCCTTTTGTTATCACAATAAGTGGAAAAATTTACGAAAAAAGTAATAAGTGGAAAAAGACGGTATCTACTACTGTCAATATGATGGAAAATTTCCACTTATCAATACTGTTATGTTTTTGAGAGAAACAACCTGATGGAGATAAAAAAAGTTGGTTTCACACCTAAAGAAATAAGTCGTGAAATCGAAGTGATCGCCAATAACAATACTCAAATCTTTTCTTTTCTTGAATCAATCATATTAAAATGTAAATCTTTTGTGGAATTAACAGAAGTTCTTGGTCAAGAAACTGAAGAAAAGCGTCAAAAAATCATCTCTCTCGTTATTGCTATTCGCTTACTTGAAATTTCAGAAGCTTCATTATTATTAATGAAAAATGGTATGAGCAATGATGCAAATACAATGTTCCGTGTTTTCCTGGATGCATATTTTATTTTTGCAAATGTTTGTACCGACGTAACATTTATTGCAAATTATTTTAAGTCTGATACAGCAGCCCGTCTCAAGTTAGCAAATTCTGCCGAAAAACATGGTTCAACTTTATTTAAAAGAATTAATGAATACGCCACACAAGAAATTAAAATAGAATTGAAAGAAAGAATTAAGGAAGAAAATATACAGGCATTCAATAGTTATACCTATGCTGACAATGTCGGTTGCACTGAAATATATGACAGCATGTACAGACTAATGAGTACTAACTTACATAGTACACCGCGATCACTTATGAAATACATCGAGGAAGACCATGAAGGCAATATCGTAAAAATCAAATACTATCCAATTGAAGGTGAAATTCCAGGAAGAGCAGATGATTTTTCTCATTTTCTTATAAAAGTTTACAGTGGTTTAAAAGAAACCTTTGGTTGTTTAAACGAAGATGAAATAAAGGAACTATCTCAGGAACTTGCTGAAATAAAAATAAAAACAACATAACAAAACAATAAACGCTGCCCCCAAGCACGCCCGCTCTCTGGCTTTAAGTCAGTTTCGTGTTTAACTGCTTCGGCCAAATACCAGTTCCCTTGGGGCAGGTTATCGAAACGTACGGAAACAAATAAATGAAGATCAATTTTGATTTCAGATTATTAGATGTATCCATGGAACTTTATGTCCTTGAAGATCATTATGATCTAATAGAAAAACAACTTGCGCATCTTAGCCACGCCGAACAGGCAACACTCTCAGAATATCAACAAAAAGAAAATCTCACACCTGAAGACCCTGAATGGGATTTTGCACGACAGGAATGCGACCATAAAGTTGAATTTCTTTTGCCTAGATTTTTCTGGGGTTCCTTCATTGTTTCCTTATATGCAGTATTTGAAACAAGCCTAATTGAGGTAGCGAAGTTACTTCAAGAAAAGCAGAATCAAGGTATATCCATAAATGACCTCAAGGGCGAATTTCTTACGAAATCAAAAAAATATTACGACAAGGTTCTTAAATTTGAATTGTGCGATGATAAGAAAATTTGGCAGGATATTAAAGATTTTGCAAATGTTCGCCATGCAATAGCGCACGCAAATGGCCGCATTGACATGCTGACAAAAGAGAATAAGGCTTCAATTACAAAACTAATAAAATCCGATTCTGGAATATCCTCTCACTATAACTATTTAATTGTCGATTCAAGTTTTGCAAAAGAAGCACTGGAAAATGTCAGCATATCTCTTAGGTCATTGGTGGAACGCTACAAAAATGTTCGGCTGCCCACGAAACATAGTGCCTCGGAGGAAACATGAGCGATATAGAACTTCAAAGAAAATGGGGACAGACCACGAATAAAGGCCAAAACCGGGGTCTGTCCCCTAATACTATGCATATTTTAAGGAGGCTCTCTCTTGGCTAGGTATCGCCTAACAAAACGTTCAAATTCGTTCCGCCCACAAAAAGACGTAGCATCCACCGGACAGCCAAAACACTGAGCTGGCTGCAGTTTAACTTAGTGTTAAATTTTAAAAACCATGAAAGATCTACTAAAAATCTGGTTAACCGATAAAGTGCAGCTTTCAATATGGTTTGTTTTTTTTATTACAATCACATTTATTTGGGTCAAACTATTTACTTTCAAAGCAGTAACAGATTTTTCAGGGCAAAATAATATTTACATTCTGAAATTCTTTGCCTTGTCTGCATCTTTAAACTTAGCCCTGATATTTTCATTTTTAAGACATTACATCAAAAACAATCTAACTAAGCACGAGAAGGGTTTAATTTTTTCAAAAGAAAATGGCTGCTGGCATAGTCCAGGTAAAGAGCAATATTTTTGTCCCAGTTGCATTAGTGAGAGAAGAGCACCACTACAATACAGAGACCCTGATTACTACCTTAAATGTAATGTGTGTGGAAAAGGTTTCACGGGTCCCGATTACCATGGGAAGAAAAGAAAAATTATCAGCTCAGGAATATAAAATATAATTTAACCAGACGTTCCAGTTGACCTCTGGCACAGCTCGGCTGTCGTTTTTGCCAAGTTAATTGTTTGTAGATATTTCTCCACACTTGCCAGGCTTCTTTTTGTGCCAGTGTCAATTGAACTCAACGTTATGCAAAACAACCTTCTGGTCAATTCGGCATTATGCACATAAGTTTAAAAAAATAACCAAAGAGAAAAATGGAAAAGTTAACAGCGTTTGTATTGCTAATTGTGTTGCTAATATTCACGTTCTACTTTGTTTACGAACAAAAAATTAACAATATAAGTTTTACGTTAATAGTAACTGTCCTCTTTGTCGCTTTTATCGCTTTTTACAGTTTAGACAGATTGAAAGAGTTAGACTTGAAACAAATGAGGCTAGTCCTAGGAGAAATGAAAGAGACAAAATCAAGTTTCGATAAAGAGGTTGATCTTTTATTAAATACTTTGAGCGATTACATGATTGATTCCGCCCTTAGATCAGGAAGATGGGATGAAGATACTATTAAGCAATTGTTAAGTAAAAAAAATGCTGCATTTAAATTACTATCAGCTGCGGGAAAACCAAAAAACGAAATAGAAAAAAAATTATCAATAATAGATTCGTATGTTTTAGGGGATATAGCTGATTATATCATATACAAGATAAAAAATGAAAATCAGGAAGCAAAAAATAGTTTAAATAACCAACTAAATCAACTGTCAAAAAATGTAAGAGACTCAACACCTACCATTGACACCATTGATAAGTTCAATAAATCTTTACAAGAATTGAACATCAACACTGATGATTATTCAGAATTTATTCAAGCAATGTATGACTTTATAAAAAGTAATGAAGTCAATATAACTATTGAATATTAAACGGAAAAGAAAACATAACGAGAGAGGCAGAGGGGTCAAGTCTGCCTTTGACTCATTTGAGGCAAAGAGAAGAGTCAAGAGCAGACCTGATTCCTTTAGATTCAGGCAAAGACATGACCCCTTTCCGAAGTATAAAAATCTATTTTTTTAAAACAGAAAA
>JAQYVF010000191.1 GCA_030145625.1 Desulfocapsa sp.
AGCACAAGAAAGATCTCATCTGAATCCACTTGCTGAAACTCTTCTCTTTCCCAGAAAACTCAACCACATCCGGTGCCGGTCCCCAGGCATTCACCGCTACTGCAGCTCTTTTTGGCCCTCCTTTTTAAGGCCGACAGCCTTTTACCCGTGTATACTGCCTCCAGTCCCGCTTCGATAAAACCGGACATGGTAACAGGGCTGATCCCTGCTCTCTTAAACACTGCTCTGGGTGAGGCCCCCATATCGCTGGCAAGTACCGCCCGACAGTCATAAAGCAGCCTGGTCAGGGCCTCCCAGCGACCTATACCGCCTCCAGGAACAGGGGCCTGACGTTCCTCAATAAGAGTATAGCCGTTCTCTTCCTTGGCATAGATAAGAAATTTCCTTGTTTCACCCAGGTGCTGATTAACAAGCATCCCCTCCAGGCTGGCCACAGCAACATAGGGCCGTACATTTGGAGGAGCAGCCGGCATGGTGGCACAGGCATTGAGACATCCCGCCATTTCACCTGACTTGTCTTTTCCCAGCAAACCAACGGCATCGGCGCGACACCGCTTGCAATGACGCATCTGCGGCAGATGTTCTTCACAGCTGTTTCTCAGCCTGTTCATCATAACTTTATCCGGTTCCACCAACTCGGCAAAGGGCGTATCAGCATTGGGCAGCATGGCCATGCAGTTGAACAGATCCACTCCCAGCTTGGCCATAGTCCTGGCCGTGGTTTCGGCATGATGATCATTGACTCCGGGAATGGTAATAAAATTGATCTTGACGGTCACCCCACGGGATTTCAACTTTTCAATGGATTTGAGTTGGCGTGCCAAAAGGAGTTCTGCAGCCTGTCGATGGCGGTAGACGATGTTCCCATCCCTCACAAATGAATAGATATTCTTGGTTATTTCAGGATCAATACCATTCACCGTCACCGTCACGTGGGATACGCCAATATCCGCCACCTCATCCACATGAGGGGCCAGCCCCAGGCCATTACTGGAGAGGCAGAGAATAAGATCCGGATAGTGTCGACGCAGAAGCTGCATGGTACCCAAAGTCTCATTGGCGTTGGCAAAGGGATCTCCCGGTCCGGCAATACCTGCCACACTAATGCGTGGTTCAGCTGCCAGTACCTTATCCATATAGACCAAAGCCTGCTCCGGTGTCAGAATGGTAGAGGTAACACCCGGCCTGGACTCGTTGACACAATCATATTTCCGATTGCAATAATTACACTTTATATTGCATTTCGGAGCCACCGGCAGATGCACCCGACCAAATTTCCCTTTGACCTTGGCATTGAAACAGGGATGACGGGAAAGATCCGGGGTTACGGTAAATTGGGTTTTCATAACAGGCTCCATGATAATTTTAGACTCATATTTTTATGTTCTGTCTTTCTTCTTTGCCGCGCTTGCATCTGCTTCGTTGCTGCCAATTTTCGACGCCATCACATATACGAATAGCCGATTGCTGAATCGCTCTGTTTTTTGGCGATACAACCATTGACAACCAGATCGAAAAGTTGCTGGGTACCTCGGTAACCGAGGTGAAGAATACGCTGACCGCCCATACGATCATGGATAGGAAACCCTACGCGGATAAGCGGAATAGCAAGTTTTTGGGCGAGTGGATATCCCTTGGAATGACCCACCAGGAGATCAGGCTCAAGGCTTTCAGCCAGTTCACTGATGTCATAAAAATCCATCCCTTCATGCACCTGCGGCTGCTCAGGTAACAGACCATCGGTGGCCTGCCGAATCATCTCTGCAAGCTTACCGCTCTTCCCACCCGAGGCACAGAGTATGGGCATGACACCGATCTCAGCCAGAAAGGTGGTCAAGCCGACCACCAAATCTTCCTCGCCATAGACAATGGCCTTTTTTCCATAGATATATTTGTGACCATCGACATAGGAATCCACCAGACGGCCCCGCTCTGCCTTGTGCTTTTCTGGAGTTGGCGAGCCGCTAATCCTGGTCAGGTTGTCAAAGAATCGATCCGAAGCTGCAATGCCCATGGGCATTGGGATTCTTGTGCTTTCCACACCGAATTTTCTGGTGAGGATGGTGCCGCCACTGTCATTACTCATGGTATGACCAAATTCAATACTCCCCATACCATTGCCCATGGCAGCGATGGCCGCGAGTGGCGTACCACCAGGCTGTATCTTCTCATAAGTCTTGGCAGCCTGACCATCCATTGTATCTGAAATATCCGGTAAGATGGTCGCCTGTAGTGAATAATCTTCTACAATTTCATTCAAATAACGAATATCTGCCGGCGAGACAAAGCCCGGCAGGATGTTTACTGTGCTGCTTGGATTTTCGTCTCCTTCTCTACCGGCCAGAGCCTCAACGACGGAGGCGACAGCATCATGAAAGCCTTCCATGTGAGTGCCGCTGTAGCTTGGCGTACTCACATGAACCATGATAGGTTTTTCCCCTTCCACCTCTTTTTCAAATTCACGGAGAAACAACTTCACATCATCTCCTATGGTCTCGGTGAGACAGGTGGTGGCGATGCCGATGAGCTGCGGCTTATATTTTTGAGTGACATTCATTAAGCCCAGCTTGAGATTTGCACTTCCTCCATAGACAGCGTGTTTTTCGGACAATGAAGAAGAGGCAATATCGATGGGCTCGTTAAAATGACTGATGATATAACGCCGCATGTAAGTGGCGCATCCCTGGGAGCCATGCAGATAGGGGACTGCGCCCTCAATTCCCTTAAAGGCCAGAGCTGCACCCAGGGGAGTGCAAAGCTTGCAGGCATTGGTGGTGGAAATATAATTTGGAGGATTTTTCGACATGGTTTCTCTCACTTATTGGGGTTAGCAATAGTAATGCTGCACTTTTTCTCTCTGGTTTCTGCCTTCTGACAGGTAAAGCGCCAGACCGGACTCATCACTGAGGAGTAGACCTCTTCAGCAAAGTTGAGCATGCCGACAAATCCTGCCAGGATCTCCTTGCGTTCATGATTATGATCACAAAATCCCACCCCCAATTTGTAGGCGATGGGACGTTCCTTTACCCCGCCGACAAAGATGTCCACCTCTTTTTCCTCAAGGAAACTGGTAAGCTCCAGCGGGTTTGTATCATCGACAATGATGGTGCCGGGATCGGTGATCTCGGCGAGCTCCTGATATTCCTGCTCAGTACCGGTCTGACTGCCGACCATCACCACATCCATACCAAGGAGACGGAATGCCTTGACCAGAGAAAAGGCCTTGAAAGAGCCCCCCACATAGATAGCTGCCTTCTTCCCTTTGAGTGCCTTTTTATAAAACTCTAGCTTCGGCAGCAGCTCCTGCAGCTCCTCTTTCACCAGCTGCCGGGTCCTTTCCAGCATCTCGGAATCGTTGAAATGTTCGGCAACGTCATAGAGGGCCTGAGCCATATCCTCGACACCGAAATAAGAGACACGCATGGAGGGGACTCCATACTCATCCTCCATCATCCGAGCCAGATCCATGGTCGATCCTGAGCACTGCACCACATTTAAAGCAGCCCCGTGGGCCCGCTGAATATCGGCTATTCGCCCGTCTCCGGTGATATTGGCCACCACCTCCACTCCCATACGCTCGAAGTATTCACGGATCAGCCAGATCTCACCGGCCAGATTAAAATCTCCGAGAATATTGATGGAATAAGGGGAAATGGTCGTGGTCTCTCCGGTGCCGATAAGCCGGGCCATGGCATTACAGGCGGCGGTGTACCCTGCCCGCTTATTGCCCTTGAACCCTTCTGATTTCACCGGGATCACCGGAATATTTGTCTCTTTTTCCACCTGCCTGCACACCGCCTCCAGATCATCTCCGATGATGCCGACTATGCAGGTGGAATAGACAAAGGCGGCCTTGGGACTGTGCCGTTCAATGAGCTCCAACAAGGCCCGGGTCAGTTTCTTTTCACCCCCGAAGATGACATCTATCTCCTGCAGATCGGTGGAAAAAGAGAGACGATGCAGTTCCGGTCCCGATGAAAGGGCTCCACGAATATCCCAGGTATAGACGGCACAGCCGATGGGACCATGCACCAGATGCAGTGCATCGGCAATGGGATAGAGTACCACTCGCGAACCGCAGAACACACAGGCCCGCTGGCTCACCGCCCCGGCCAGTGAATCCTTATTGCAGGACAAGGCAAAAGGCTGCTCTCCGGTACGATGAATCTGTTCTTCTCGTTCTTTTAGTAGTTCCATGCTGTTCCCTTCCTCTTGGTTG
>JAQYVF010000061.1 GCA_030145625.1 Desulfocapsa sp.
CCGGCTCAAGGATCCAGTTAATACCAATGCCAAGCAGATGCAGAAGTTCACGCATCATCATGGTTACTTCTGCAGTATCAATACCATAGGGACAGAAGACCGAGCAACGTCGACACTCTGTACACTGGTAGGAATACATGAACCATTCTTTCACTACACCAACGGTCATCTCCCGGGCTCCAGCCATTTTCCCGAACAGCTTGCCTGCCAGGGTAAAATCATTCCGGTATATGGAACGAAGCAGCTCAGCCCGAAGGACAGGCATGTTTTTCGGATCACCGGTACCGAGAAAGAAGTGACATTTATCAGCACAGGCGCCGCAACGTACACAGCAGTCCATGAAGATTTTGAGAGATCTGAATTTGTCAAGACGCTCCTTGAGCCCTTTCAAGATTATCTCTTGCCAGTTCTCGGGAAGCTTCCAGTCATCATCAAGCGGAGACCATTCACGGGCATTAGGGAAATCAACCCCGGGCTGCGCGTTCAGATATTCTACCTTTTCCTTTTTGGCCTGGTAGGCGAAGTTCCCCTCTTTAAAAATAGCCGGGATATCCATCCAGTCCTTGGTTGGTACAGCTCCTGTTACCAAGGACGGTCCCTGCACTACGCTTTGCGATAATTGTTCTAATTTTGGAGGTGCCATTATTCGTTATCCTTATAAATTTGGGTCAACAATCCTGTTATTCGTCCTTTTGAGGAGGCAGCTCTTTCTCAACAGGGATGTCGTTATCGACCATAAACTGTCTGAACTCATCCTCATACCCAGCATAGGAATGAGGTGTGATTGCAGGATCATTCCATGGGTTGATATGACGCTTGGCACGGCTGTTGTTTGCCATGTTCCTGGTGGGGCTCATGAAAACACCACCTAAGTGCATCAATTTACTGAAGGGGAAGTATATGAGCAGGGTACTGACTAGGAAGACATGGATATAAAAAATGGAACCGATCTTGGCATTAATGACCGGTGAAAGAGTGACCAGACCAACCAGGAGTTCCTTAATAGAGATAATATCAATATTGGTACGCAGGAAGTAGCGCATCAGGATACCGGTGATGGCGATCCCAAAGATAAGGAAGAGTGGAAAGTAATCATTGGCAAGCGAGATATAACGTACTTGACGATTGATCAGGCGCCTGCCAAAGAGCAGGACGACACCAAGTACCAGGGCAAGGTCAGTGGCATAGAGCAGAGGAGCTCCAACCTGCAGGGCCGCACCGGCATCAAGGAAGTCCAGAAATTGCAGCCAGCCAGGAACCGGATTAAGGAAGAGACGCATATGCCTGACAACTACGATAAGGAAAGAGTAGTGAAAGATCAGGGCAAAGAGCCAGAGCCACTTGGAGGATTCATAAGTGACTTTCGGTCCCTCGTGAAGCTCAGACTTGGTATTCCGAAAAAGAGATCGGAAGGTAACGATTTCCAGGAACATCCTGGCGACGACTTCTGACGTCTTGGTTGGGCAGTCAAGCTTATCCTGTTTAATGAAATCCAATGATGCACCCTGACCACATGTGGTTGGGATGGAAAATGGAACAGGTGATTTTGCCCATTGCAAGACTCTGTAAACAAAGCCACCCAGGAAGATCATGATTGCCAGATAGGGGATGGCAACACCAAAAAGGTACTGCATACCCGGTATCTGGGATCCCAGCCATGCAAATAAAACCAATGCAATGACTGCCAGGAATGAGAAGGTATACTTCATTTCTTCTTACCTCGCTTCAAATTGAACAGTGTTGGTAGCCGCCCGGACGAGTTCCCCTGCCCCGGAACAGAAACCTGTTATTAACCGTGATGATCTTGTTAAAATTCAGATCTGAATTTTAACAAGATCATCTGTATCTTTTCCCAGCAAGTTTGACGGACACTTGCTGTCAGTGAGAATATGACTACCGGATTTAATTTCCTTTATTCTCACCTTGTACAACTGCTCCCGGCATTGCATATACAGGTCAAAGGCAGCAAGGACAGCCAGATCCACTGCGAATTCAAAATCATAAAGATCTGCAATAAGATGCCTTCGTTCCTTATCTTTTTCCAGGATTTCGCGGGTAATGTGTTTAACTGCATGAATCGGACCCACGGCCTCAGATGCGGCGAACTCCTGAATAGAACGGATACGCATGATCTGATCCAGTGGTGCAACAAATTCTTTAGGATCAGCATTCTTCGCCAGGAGTTTAAAAAGTTTACTCAATGCCTCGTAGGTATTCCCTCCTACGGGGTTAGCAAACTTATCGTGTTCCTTCTTAAAAAATTTTGATGCCTTATACGACGACAAGGTGTAATCGACCCAGCGACTGACTATCTTGTCTTCATAATTACGGAATGCTTCATCAAGCCCCATATAACCCCCAGCCCCATTTTTAAGCAAATTGAATGAATGACCATTCATAAGCAACGAGATCTAGCATTTTTTTGTTTGTTAATCAAGAAAATTTTGAAATTGACAACAACTGTTATTTCAAAAGACAAAAGCTAACAGGCTGAAAACTGCAGAAGAAGTCGCCACCCTCCAATGATGCGCCTACTTATGTCGTAATTTTTCAACGAATAGGTCAACATAGGAAAAATGGTATTTTTTTCTCCAACTTTCAGCCTATGATGTCACATATCACCAAGAATCCGAATGGACTCATTGATATAAGGATCTTCTTTAATATCTTCTTTCCACTTTTCCTTATCCTGCTTTTCCGCCGGACCGGGACCTGGCTCTTCTCCCCTGTCCGCACCCTGCTCTTCACGAAACTTCCGATAATGTGCTCCGATTTTATCACGAGCCACCCTGGCCTCTTCGCGCTCAGCTATCATCTCACTCAGTTTCAATGACAAAGTGGTTTGCCTGGCTCGCTGTGAAGCCTTTTCAGCTTCAACGGCAATAACTTTCAGTCCTTGATCCTTCGCCACCCGTTGGCCACTTTTCCCCTGTAACAAATCAATATCCACAGGCGTAGAACCGTAGCTGACAAACGAGACAGGATCTACCTGATCCCACGGCAGAGAATTATCCAGGTACTGCTCACCTGATTCAAGATGCTGGAAGAGGCTGGGCAGGACAATATCAGGCTCCACTCCCTTGTACTGAGTCGATCCACCGTTAACCCGGTAAAACTTTTGGATTGTCACCTTCAATGCCCCAAGATCTTCATATTTTTTCAGGTGCAAGAGAGGGATATTCTCGTTCATGTCAATCAGGGTCTGCACCGTTCCCTTTCCATGAGTATGAGCCCCGCCCACAATCACTGCTCGGCCATAATCCTGGAGTGCCGCTGCCACAATCTCGGAAGCTGAGGCAGAGAACTGATTCACCAGAACCAGAAGCGGACCATCCCAGACTATTGAAGGATCCTCGTCACTGAGCACCCGTTTAGAACCATAGCTGTTCTTGACCTGTACCACCGGTCCAACTTCAAAGAAGAGGCCTGCAGTATCCACGGCGTCCATAAGAGAACCTCCGCCATTGTTGCGCAAATCCAGGATCAGGCCTGACATTCCTGATTTTTTCAGTTCCTCCACCACCTTCCTGGTGTCATCTGTGGAATTTCTGGCATCAGAGCCATTGCGAGTCTTTTCAAAATCCCGATAGAAACTCGGAATCATGACATAACCGATCTTTTCCCCTCCAGGCCCCTCCAACAAACTGGACTTAACAAAGGTCTCTTCTATCTGCACTACATCACGAATAATCGGGATGATTGCCTTGGTCCCGTCAATTTTTTTAACGGTCAAACGCACTTCAGCCCCCTTGGGACCACGAATAAGACGGACAGCATCGCGAAGCCGCATGTCAGTGATTTCCACAGGATCTTCAGCACCCTGTGCCACCTCAAGAATAATATCCTCTGCCTGCAGCATACCCTGCCTGGCGGAGGCGGAACCCGGAATGATATTAACCACCTTTATATACCCATCTTCTTCTCGAAGTAAGGCTCCAATTCCTTCAAGACTTCCCCGCATATGGATATCAAAATCTTCTTTATTGGCCGGCGGCATGTAATTGGTATGAGGATCAAAGGCCCTGGTAATAGCATTAAAATATCGATCATAATGATCCTGCAGAGTTTCCTGGTGCATACGATGAAAAAAGTTCTGGTTGCGCTTGGTCACCTTTTCCTTCGCCTCTTTCCACAGTGCCTTGTCATCCTTTTTCTCCTTGGCCTCTTTCTGATCTTCCACAAGATCGAGGTAACGAGAGATGATCTGCCCTTTAAGAATCTTTCGCCAGCGCTCCCGAAGATCCTGAAGGGTGACAGCATATTTCAGTTTATCCGGATCAGTCTCGTAACTCTCATCCCGATCATAATCGAAGCCTGCGGCCAGAAGCTCCACAGTCATTTTTTCCACCTCACCAATCCGTCTGGACAGGATTTCATATCCCACATCCGGTAGGACAATAGTCCCCTTCAGCAGATTATTATCAATAGCAGGAGCAATAACCGACAAGCTGTTTACATCCTCCTGAAGGAGAAAGCGTTTCTGAAAATCCAGTTGTTTGATATACAGATCAAAAGCGGCAAATGCCAGGCCGTCGCCCATCTCTTTGTCGCTGAAATGCATGATCGGCAACTGCTTTCCAAGCATATAACCGATGAGTTTGTTGCGGCCGGAATCAATTTCCTTGGAGGCAGCAGTTTCGGCCTGAGAGATGGGTGAAAATGAAAGACTGAGGGCAAAGACGGTTGCCAGACATGCGCTAAGTATTTTTTTCATTCGTTTCTCGGTGGGTAAAGGGAAAGAGCGTTACAGTTTGACGCTACGATGGTATCTTGTGACACATAAAACAGAGAAAATTACCAGACTCCGAGAAGAAATACCAACAGAAACGGTGACGCCCATGGAAAAACTGAAAACAGCACTTCGCGCATTTGCTGCTGCAAGGGAGTGGCAGCGCTATCACTCCCCCAAAAATCTGGCCATGGCCCTGAGCGTCGAAGTCGCTGAACTTACCGAGATCTTTCAATGGATGGAGGGCGACAACAGCTGGCAAGTTGATGAGGCAACCCGAACTCACATTGCAGAAGAAATAGGCGATGTCATGATCTACCTCACCATGCTGGCCGACAAATTTGACCTGGATCCTCTAAGCTGTGCCAGAAACAAAATGGAAATAAATACAATCAAATACCCGCCTCCACAACAACCGGCAGATCCGTCCTCCATCCCTTAATTTGTTTTAGTTACTGCCAATACTTAGCTCTCCAGGGTGCATACGACTCACCAGAAGAGATCGAGAATGAATTGGGATGCCAATCAGATTCATTTTTGGTTACCACCTACTCAATTTCTGCAAGAGCTACTTCAACAACCCCGCCCCGCACTCCAATCACATCGCAGCAGAAGGTTCTTCACCTGCAAGACAAGGGGTACACCCTTCTGCAAGAACAGTGAACAAACCACACACAAACCAAACATATCCTGCCTTATCAATATGATAAAAGATATTACTTCCCTCCTCCCAGAAAAATTTTCAGCCAAATAAAAATAACTACCAATAAAATTATTCCCGACTATACACTCTATTAGACAAAATTGGATGCATCCCAAAGCCATCTGACAGCAAAGAGAAAACGAGCAGGACGCTCTCCAACGGAAGAACCACCCCACGACGAAAACAGTATGTACTCCACTACCATATTCCCCCTTTTCAATTGACAATGATGAACAAGCCACTCACATTTTTCCTCCTCCTGGTCCCCTTTGTTCTTTCCGGCTGTGTAACGACAATTCAAAATAGCCTCGGGGAGTTCGGCGGGGTCGTCAAATCAACTGTACAAGGCGACTATTATCTCAGTCATAAAAAATACAAGGAAGGGGAAAAACAGTTCCGCTTGACCGTGCAGGAAGAACCGGAAATCCCTTTGAATAACTACCTTTACGGTCGTATGCTCTTGGCCAACAACAAAGACAAGACAGCTCTAAAATATCTAAAAAAGGCCAGCATCCTGAAACCAGACGAAGCTGATTATCATTTCTGGACTGGTGTGGCTTATGGCAGACTGAACAAAAGAAAACAAGAGAAACAAGAGTATGAGAAGGTCTTAAGCCTGGAGAAAAAGCACCTGCAAGCCCTCCTCTATCTTGGCCACAATCGGCTACAGGCCAAGCAATACACAGCAGCACTGGAAAATTACAACAAGGCATTGAAGATCTGGTCAGGCAGCCCTTCCGCGCTCTACAACCGTGCACTCATCTTTTCCAAACTGGGCAGAACCCCTGAAGAAAAACAGGCATGGCTGGAGTATCTGGCTCGCTACCCCTCAGGTGCCATGGCCCGCCGGGCAGTTAATCACCTGAACAGATTACAGGATTTTTCTTATCGTAATTACCGCCTGGCCTCCAGGACCGTTACAGTTGAAAAAATCGCCTTTCAACCCTTTACCGCCAACCTTGAAAGAGGCTCATTTCCTTCATTAAAACTGATCGCGACAATTTTTAAAAACCTGCATAAAGGAAAACTGCAGGTCATTGTTTATCAAAAAAATAACACAGCACTGGCCCAAAAGAAGGCACTGGCCATTAAAAGACACCTGCTGGAAAGCAACTCCGGCATAACTAAAAAAGATATTGGTATCAGCTGGTTTTCTCAACCGGAAAAGATCACAATTCAGGGGAAAAAGCTGTCAATTGATGAATCTGTAGCATTTTTTATAAGCAAGATCTGAAAAACGGCCTATTTGATTCTTCAAACCAGAATTTTCACGGATGCCTCTTCCTCTCCCCATCCCTTCAAACTGTTTTTTCTTATTTTTTCATTCTCCCTCCTTATTGACCATTTCCGAAAAAAAATATTTTTTGTGACCTCTTCTCTGGTTCTTCGTATATCTTAATAAAAGGTGAAATTTTCATTCATGGAGCAATCAGACGAGGCGATAGTCAACCAGGTACTGCAAGGAGATATGCAGGCATATGAGATACTCATTTGCCGTTACCAAAATCAGATCTACAACCTGATGTATCGTTGCAGTCACTCCCCTGAAGATGCTGCAGATCTCACCCAGGATGTATTCTGCAAGACCTTTGAGAAACTGAAACATTTTCAAAAAAAACGCAGTTTTTTTTCCTGGCTCTACACTTTGGCCATGAACCATGCCAAAGATTGGCTCAGGAAACAGAAACGACAGGTCCCCAAAACACCCTTTCTGCCGGATATGGAAACGACACAACCGAACCAGAAGTCCCCGGCAGAACAAGTGGAAGAACAGGAAACCCTTGATCTGGTAACCCAGGCAATGATGACCCTGCCACTGGAAAAACGAGAACTGCTCATGCTCAGATACCATTACGGCAATTCTATCAAGGAACTCTCAGAGATCTTTGAGCTCTCTGCAAGCGCTGTAAAAATGCGTCTGCACAGGTCTCTGGCAGAACTCCAGATAAAACTGGGAGTCGAAACTGATGTCTAAATCTGATCAACAGTATGGTACGGATGAACTCAAGGAACTTTTGCGCAAACTTCCCGAAGAAAAAGAACCGCCCTACCTGACTCATAGAATAATGAAACAGATAGGCGCTCAGCCCCCCTCCCTTGCCAAACGTATCATACGATTTTTCATGAATCCCGTAACCTTCACCTTCCACCCTGTCCGCCTGGCGGGAGGACTTGCTGCCCTTGGCCTTGCCTTCTGGATGGGGTTGAGCCTTAATCCACAAGATATAGCTTTGCAGCCAAACAGCAAGAGCACACAAAATCTGTCTGCGCAAACCGGCTTGGACACAGAGAAAATTTTTCTTCAAGGTCGTCACCTACTGGTATCAGGAGAGAGAGAACAGGCACTCATCCACCTGCAGGAAGCAGGGAAGCTGGTACCGGAGAATCCGGAATACGCCTATTATGAAGGATTGGCCTATCAGGCCACCAACAATCTCAAACTTGAACGTGCCAGCTACCAAAGAGGCCTGGAGCATGCCACCGATTCCCTCCCTCTCCTCCTCAATCTTGGTCATAATTTGCTGGAGTCAAGAGAACTGGATGCGGCGCTGGCCCAATACGAAGCCGTACTGGCCCTGAATCCTCAGGAACCTGCGGCACTCTACAACAAGGGGCTGATCTACAGGGAAAAGGGACAACACAATGAAGAGCTAGAGGCCTGGCGACAATACCTCGTCCATCACCGTTCCGGGAAATGGGCCTGGCGCGCCGTCTCACACCTCAACGACCTCGGTGATTTCAGATTTCGCTCCTACCAGCTGGGTAACCGAAAGATTGTACTGTCCCATCAGGCCCTCTTAGGAGAAGACACCCCGCTGCTCAACCGGGAGAGAGAGATCAGAATCCTTGCTCTCCTGCTACTGGAGAATCCGGGCCTGGACCTGCATATTGTCACATTTGAGGAAAAAAACAGACCAGGAGCGAAATCTCAGGCCCGGGAACTGAGAAATCTACTCCTGGCCATCATGGGTAAACAAGAAGAATCCCGAATCCGCTTAAGTTGGTTCGGAGAAGCCGAAACCTTTACAGCAAAAACTAACACCTACAAGCTTCCCAAAGGGATTTTGATCTTTGGAAGCAAAAAAACAGAGAAGAAAGAGGAGAAACGAATATGAGGATTTTTTTGCTTTATCTGGCAGCTATCAGCTTTTTGATTTTATCACACGGACAAAGCGCATTTTGTGAAGATTCCGTTGATGATAACGACGGAGATGTTGACTCCCCCACATTCAGCACTCCAGCCCAGGCTGCCCATGCAGCAAACCTAGCCGAAGCAGCTGCCGCAGAATCAAATGAGGCTACAGATGCCACTCAACATGCCCTCGCTGATTGTCAACAGGCCCTCGCTGATGCTGAAGCGAGCGAAGACCAGGAAGCCATAGCCACTGCAACAACGGCCCTCGCTGATGCAGAAGATGCCTATGCCGAAGCCATTGCGGAACTGGCCGGTGTGTTAACCAGCGATGTAGCTGAGATGCGTGCCGACGACATGGGTTGGGGGCAAATAGCCCATGAACTTGGCGTAAGCCCTGGCTTACTGGGTCTTGGCCATACAAACAGACACCGCAACAGAATTAGCGGGGACACTGATATGATAGATGGAGATGCCGAAATCGCCGAAGCGACCACCAGAGATCCAAAAACCGGCTGGGCCAAAGGACATGGCCTGGGTACCGGCAAAGATTCCAGTGTCGACAGGGGTGTTGGACTTGCCAGAGGTGCACAGACCAAGGGGAACAGCGGCAATGTAAAAGGCGGCGGGTCCAGCGAACGCGACTCCGGTGGCGCACCAGGAAACAGTGGAGGGAGCAAAGGCAACGGCGGCGCAAGTAAAAACAAGGGCGGCAACGAGAAGAGCAATAACGGCAAAGGAAACAACAAATAGAACAGCTGACCCAACTGCACATATCGAACAAACAGCAATACCCCGGCCGATAATCTGACCGGGGTATTGTTCACATTATGATGCCATCCAAGAGAGAAAACCCCCTTTCATTGGCCGGCAACAGGCCTTACAAGATTTTTCTCTTGCGTAAATCAGCGATAAAAAGACCTTCCAGTTGCTCATCATCTGCTCTCAGCCTGCCTTCGAGATTCACGCTTTCTGAGCGGGCAGACCAGACGGGTTTCCCACCACCAACATCAAAAAGAGTCACCTCTCTCCGCTCGTACCGTTTTTCCACAGTATCTTCAGGTGCCCAGGCCTGTTCATAAACATACCCATAATAGCGATGGAAGGAGTCCCAATACCCGCCGTACATCACATAATCATCCAACGGTGCTGTGGTAGTTACTTTTTTCGTTTCGCTGAGGACATGAGTAATCAATACACTTGTTGCCCCTGATTTTTCCAAGGCTGAGTCGATTGCCTCTTTCCGAGGTTTGCCCGGACCCAAATCATATTTATTCCCGGCAACTGCCTGAACTCCGGCACTTTTAAGAAGATCGACAAAACTGTTCTCATATATTTCCTGCGTAACAGGATCCTTGAAGACGGCGATAACCAATATTTTATCTGCATGGTATCCTGTCCTGGCTTCATCCATCCAAGAGGTGACAAGTTTGCTCTTGGCACAGGCCTGCAAAAAAAGAATCACCAAAAGAACAATCACTACACGAATAATTTTTTGCATTTTGTTTCCTTTGCATAAAAACTGTTTTTAAGACTCGCTGCATACAGGTCGAAAGAGCACATTCGCCGGCTCTCCGGCTGCCTTTTCTCTGTCGGCATCGAGTTAACCAGCAGCTACAGGATAACTCCAGAAGAGAGCAATGGGAGGTAACTTCAAGTAGAGGAGCAGCAACACTCCGAGGAAAGAAGAGTGGCCAGAGGAGGGCTGTGAGATAGTTTTTAGAGAAGAAAGCATTGATGACACCATGCAAGACTGGATGGACCCACATCCGTAGAAAACTTAAGACTCCACTCGATTTTTCCCGCTTTTCTTGGCCCGGTACAATGCTTCATCCGCCTTATTGACTAAATCCTCCTTTTTCACCATTTCCTTATTGTAGGAGGCGACCCCAAGACTGATAGTGACATAGGTTTTTTCAGCCACACCTTTTCTTACCCTCTCTGCAGTAACAAGAGCCGCTTCCTGGGTAGTTTCAGGAAGCATGATCAAAAACTCTTCACCACCATACCGGGCAATGGCATCAGCATTTCGGATATCATCAATCAACACCTGAGCGACACTGGTTAGCATTTTATCACCGGCACTGTGCCCATAGGTATCATTGTATTTTTTGAAATCATCAATATCCAGCATAATAATGGAAAAGGATTTCCCATACCTCCTGGTACATGAGAAATATTTCTCAAGCCCCATATCCATAAAGCGCCTGTTCGCGACATTCGTCAACGGATCGTAGAGAGAAAGAAACCGTGTCTGCTCGTAAAGCCTGACATTCTCCATGGCAATTCCAACTTGATTGCCGATGGCGGAAAGCAGTGTGACTTTATCTTCGCTCATCCCGGAAAAATCTGGTGAGGTATACAAACAGAGAACTCCCATCACCTTTTCTTTGGCCCTTAGGGGAACAACAACAGCCCCCCCATGTCTTTTTGCTTTTTCCGTTCCTGCCTCTTCAATATCCGTACTGTCTAAAATAACAATTTTACCGGTCTTGACGACTTGACCGCACAGACAATCATCAACCCTCATTATTTCATGACAATCGAGACAGTTGTCCATCGCTCCAATCTGAGAGACCAGCTGCATCTCACCGCCATCGACAACAAAAGCTCCTCCCTGCCGTTTAAAGTTGAAGATCTCGATCTTGGTGATCACATCCAGAACCTCATTGAGCAGCTCCGACATTTCAAGGGTCCGACTGATCTTGGAAGAAACCGAATAAAGGGCCGACAACTCCACATTAATCAACTCAAGATTCGTTTTCTGACGTTTAATTTCTGTTTCGGCCAAAGTGCGCTCGGTTATATCCTGGAGCATGAGAACAAAGCCGACAAGATTCCGTTCCGGATCCCATATACCGGTGACTAGAGCCTTGATAAAACGGGATCCTTTTTTTCCTTCCTTTACAAAGGAAAATTCATGCCGTTTTCTCTCTTGAATCATCTCAACGAGCTTATCAAAACGCACAGCAAGAACCCCATTGTTCTTATGTACTTCCCTGATATCACGGCCAATCACCTCGGTAGCAGAAAGTCCCAAAATCATTCCCGCCGCCGGATTGAAATAGACGATATTATATTTTAGATCTGCGGCAATCATCCCCATATCCATGGAGGAATGGAGGATATTGTCAAGATAAACGGTTTTTTCCGCCAATTTCTTATTTGTCTGCTCCAGCTCCCGGTCTTTCTCAATCACTAAATGCTTGAGATTCTGGAGATATTGCCCATGCAAGCCCTTAATAATATCGGATTGGGTTATCAAACCGGCGATTTTTCCCTGCTCATCCAAGACAACAATCCTGCGGATCCGTTTTTCCTTCATGACCCTGGCAGCTTCAAGCAGAGGCAGGTTCAAATGGGCTGTAAAAACCGGATGACTCATGATCTCTTTGATGTGGAGCTTGGCTATATCCGTCCCGTCGATTAACATCCGGGTCATGTCCCGTTCGGTCACAATGCCGACGGGCTGATCATTTTCTGCAACCAACAGACAACTTGTTGAAGTTCTGGCCATTTTCTGAAGAGCCTGTTCCACTGAATAGTTTTGAGAGACAGTAAAAATATTCCTGGTCATAACCTGGTATATTTTTTTGAACTCGATAAAATATTCATAGCCCAGGTGATCTATCATATTGGACTGCGTCACCAGGCCACAGAGTTTGTTGTCGTCATCAACAACCACCAGGTGCCTGATTTTGTGAGCACTCAGAAGATTATACGCCGAATAGATATCCATCTCTCGGGCAGCAGTCAGAACCGGGGAGGTCATAATGCCGCTGACGGCATACTTTTCAAGCTCTGTCCCCTTCTCGGCTGCAAGTTGAACCACCTTGCGCTCCGTAAAAATGCCTACGGGTTCCCTATCTTCCAACACCAGAACACAACTGATATTTTTATTACGCAAAAGCTGAAGAGCCGTGGAAACCGGTGTTTCCGGAGAAACCCCGATCACCCCCGGAGTCATTATTTCACTTAAACATTTTGCGCTCATTTTTATCCTGCAATAAACTAATAATAAAAGAAAAGATCACACGCCCCAACATCTTTCCATAAACAGAGAAACGAACCCATAACTGCCGGCAGACAATAAGCAATACCGGCCTTCACGCCTCTGAGGCCAACCAAGCAAGTAGATCTCAGCTTTCTTTTCTCTCAATTTTTCATGACACTCTTACTCAGAGGCTTACCAGAAAACCACAATGTATCAAAGAAAAAAACAGCTCAACAAGCAGGCTGCAATTCCACACTCAATTGTTCGTGAAATGGGCCCAAGACACTCCAATTGTTTGCTCGGCATCATTAGCAGCATCATGCAAACCATTGATGATCGATCAGTCATTGACTGAGGAATTGCAGACTCCTTACCATACCATTTTTGTGGACAAAAAAGAGCTCTAATTCAAAAAAAGTACTCCTTCCCTTTTCTGATTGCCACTAATATTTTGCTCATTTCAGTGTTATTCCCGCGCAGGCGGGCATCCAGGAGATTTAACTAAAGGGTACCTTGAAAAATTAGAATTTTCGTTCAAAATCGAAGCATAAGAAAAATTTCACCGCAGGCATATATTTGATATTCCAAGGATAAATTTTTTCTTATAACGAAGAGCTTGGGCGAAAAGGCAATTTTTCAAGGTGGCCTAAACATTCTGAATGCCCGCCTGCGTGGGAATGACTTTATGGTGATGCAATATTTATACGCTATCAATGCGCTACCTTAATGAACTCCTTCTTGTTTGGCTAAATTTGAATGGTACTCATATTTCCCTTTAAATAAATTTGATTTTTTAATCTGTTAACATGGTTTCTCCAAACACAGCGGCCAGGACCCAAAGTCGAGGCAAAGAGCATGTTCAGTCATACTTTTATTGTGTAATCACTGGCATTTTAGAGGTCAATTTGCTATAATTTCAAAAGAGTTATCCCTTGATAAAAAACCTGCTCGGGACAGTTAGCCCCCCTGGGAATCAAAAAATGCATTCAAATCAACACACCCCTTTTGTCGATCGCTGCATAAGCGATATCCTCCACGGCCTCCAGGAAGGACTATCTGAATTTTCCGGACCAAGCCGAGCAGCTGTCATCTACTGCCTCAATCCTCAATCAGGACTCTTTATCTGCGACCCCCAGAGTCTGCTCAGGAACTATGACCCCATTCTTAGAAAGATATTTCTGGAGGAAAAGGCGTGGTGCGCCGATGTGGGTTTAAAAAGTGACAAAGCCAAATTTGGTCACATTCATACGGAAGCGAATCTGCACCTGGACGGCCTTATCACCTATGGCGGACGTTCAGGGTCAGTCTTTTATCAAATGTGGTTCACGGAACATCATCCCAATATCTGCTCAACCGGGCCAACCGAACGTTGGCTTGAGCATGCGGTACTCCGTTTTTCCCATGATATTGCCAGCGAGGAAGAACTCTATTCAGGAGTATCTGGTAATTTTCTCAAGGAATATGCGGGCCATGCTGTTCGCGACCACCTTATTGATGAAAGTAATTTTCACCTGGGTCTGGACTCCGAGATTCGTATCTACCCAGTCCTAAGGGCCATTCTGGGCATATCAAAAACACTGGAAGAAGGAGCCTGGCCCGAGGGTCGTCTACTCTTTGTGGAACCCAAACTGATGGATCAGGTCTCCTTCCTGGCCCGCTTCCATGAAAATGAGCGGCCACAACTGGAAAATTTCAAGCATGTGCGAAAACTTCTGCAGAGTGTAGAAGGCTCACAAAACAATCTGATCTCAGACGGTATCAGCATCGTCGGGATCGCCACTAAAGACCATCTCGAATTCTCAGTCCTTACCGAATTTATTGGCAGGTATGGTTTCATTAAAACAGGGGCGCAGACGGTCTGCAGTTTTTCAGACGGCAGATTCCACTCCACAACCAACAGGGCCAAGCTCGTAGAAGTGGAAGAGGCATTGCTGGAGACAGAATCAGTATCCAGTGACTGTGCATGTGAACTTTTTCAAATCATCGCAGCCCTAGTCCATAATGCAGAAAAATCATCTCACGGCTGTACGCTGGTAATCGATATGGGAGCAATTCCCCTCAACATCCCCGGACACAAATTTGATCACCCCTTCAATCTGTCAGAGAAGAGATTGCTTCACCTTGCCTGCTCTCTGTCTGCGATGGATGGTGCCCTCCATATTGGCGTAGACTGTTATTTACATGGTTTTTCCTGTCTCCTGGATGGCCATGCCATCGCCGGTGAGGATCTGGCCCGCGGCGCACGCTACAACTCGGCCCTTCGCTTTTCTCAAAAAAATGAGGATCTAATTGTGGTGGTTGTTTCTTCCGACCGACCGGTTTCCGTCATCCGGCGAGGAATTGAGATGAACGGCCAATGTATCTGGCGAGCACCAACAAGCTGTATTTTTTCTCCTTCATTACTGGAAGATTGGCTGGTGACTGCGGCGTAAGCCAGGCTGAGTAAAATCATCACCTCTTCACTGACAACTCGCCATAATTATTAGCAACTCTTACGTTCTCTTATCATCCTCGGACGAAACTACTCTCATCTCAAGAGGCTTTGAGGTAGCGAGATGCACATCATGTTGCGGATGTGCTACCACAATTCTGGCTTCACGGAATAACTCGACAATGCGAAAACGAATATCACTTTCAATAATCCGCCGTTCCAGGAGCTGAAGACTTTTCATACTGACCCAGAAATAGACTATGAACGTAAGTGAACTGTCACCCACTTCATCAAACAAAGCTATGGGCTCCGGTGTCTTCATCACTTTTTTATTTTCATGAACCGCCTTGAGCATAAGTCGCGACACTTCATGAGGATCTGAGTCGCAAGCCACTCCAAGCTCGACTTTTGCCCTGATTTCCTGGTCGGACAAGGTCCAGTTGACGATATTTTTTTCCAGAAAACTGCTGTTCGGTACCAATATATGTACATTACCAGGAGTACGGACACGGGTACAGCGCATACCGATATTTTCAATGATGCCAAAATTATTTTCCACTTCGATCAAATCATTTATCTTGACCGGCCGTTCTGCCAGGAGGATGAAGCCGCTGATAAAATTATTAAGCAAATTCTGAGCACCAAATCCGACACCGATGGCAATGGCCCCGCCCAGAAAGGTAAAGACGGTAAGTGGTATATTGACGAAACGTAAAGCGAAAATCAAAAAGGTAAGCAAAGCTAACGAATAGAGCATCTTATCAATGGCGGCTGTGGCACTTTTATCAAATCGAGTTCGTAACAGAATTCGCCTGATTACAGAGTGTGTGAACCACCTCGCCAACCACATCCCCACAACGAAAATACAGAGTGCAATCACCAGCTTCCTGACAGTCACGGAACGTTCATCAACCACCCACAACTCAATTTCCCATATATTCTGCAGGATACCTCCCAGACCTTTGATTGTTTTCTTAAGGGCAATATCTTTTTGTCGCCAATTTATCTCATCCAGTAGCCGCTGTCCTATTGCTCTGCTGCCCTGCAGGAGTGAGAGGTATTCAAAACCACGCTCTGCCATCTTATTTAAGGCTTCCACATGTGTTTCCACATGCTGTTTCATATCGGGATTGAGAGCATCATCGGCAAGTTGTTTCTGAATACCCGCTATTTCAGATTGCAAATTCGTCTGATATTTCCCTTTAACCCGGATATTGCGCTCAATGTTTTTTACATAATCAGACGTTTCCTTTTCCCAACTCTCCAGCTCCTCGTAGTTGGCATCTTTGGCAAGGAGTCCATATCGGCGTTGCCAGAATTGCTTCTCCTGTTCCAGAACAAGCTGTATAATCTCAGTCTGCTCCAGAACTTTTTGATAGGTTTCACGCCATGCCTCACGTGCCTTGAGAAAAGCCGTGGCCCTTGCCTTAACCGCTTCTTCAGCACCTTGGGCCGCCTCAAAATCATTCTGGGCCTCTACCCATGCATTTTCCACTTCCTGCTGTCCCTGGCGAAGAGTGTCTACGCGTGTCTGTAACGTTATGCGCCGCTCTTCCAGAGAATCCAGATGATTGTCCAAATCTTTCTGGTCAAAGGCAAGTTTTGATTTCACCCAATTCACATGACGCTCAACAATCTGCTTTTTTAATTGGGCAAGCCCCAATTCCGTTTCCGCATTTTCTGTCACAATTCTTTGCAGATCCAGAAAGGCCTTCGCCAGTTCCTCCCCGCCTTTTGCATATTCAAGATCCCAACTCATGCGCAAAGATTTCTCCGTCTGCCCTTCCTTTTGTAATTCTTCTATGGCATCTCGTACCTTATGTCCTGCCTCCTCAAGTTTGGTTTTCGCTTCTTCAAACACCTTTTTGGCAGATTTCAGCACAATGGTGATGGTTTGTTCCTGTTGTTTGACAGTTGTCAGACCATCAAGAAGAGCGTCGTAGATAGTCAGAGTATATGGAGGTGGCTGGGAGATAAGACTTTCCTGTTGAGATTCAAGTTTTTTACCCAGATTTGCCTCTTCCCTTTTTAAAGAATCCCGCCTTTCCGTCGAGGTGAGCTGACGCTGATAAACAGCCTCTATCTTGCGCAGGTTAACATTATATTCCTGCAGGCGCGTCAAGGACACACCTAGCTGTCTGGCTGTTTCCTCGGTTTCCATGGACTCAGCAATCTCTAATTTATCTTTTATTTCCTCTATCCTGCTTTTCACCTTTTCAAGATCTGTCGCAGAAGTCATCTCCTTTTGCAGAAAAGATTGCCTCTCCTCTTGTTCCGCATACAACGACCCGACAGGCAACAAGTTTGTTGCAAACACCCCCCAGACAAATAAACTTACAAAAATTTTCATTGGCTTTCTGTGTATCATTTTATGCTCATTTCATTTGTTGGTGTTATCGCATCTTCCTTACAGGAAAATGCGTCATGGGTTCAACAGATGCCCTCTCACTTTCCTAAAGGAAACTTCACTCTAGTAAGCCTGTCGAACTGAGACACAACACTGCTGCAAATTTAACAAATCGGCCCATATTTCCATGGCGGGGAATAAAGAAACAGAGATGAATCTATAGAGGACTAGAAGTGAGAAGAAATGGTTTTAGAGGTCATCTTCCCAGATGATGGTGGAAGCGCCCCTGAGATTAGATTTTGGAACAACAAAAAATGAGGAGGAAAAGGCCATCTATGGACAGACACTAATCAACTTGCAGCTGATCAATTTTATCCTGAGCAAGAGTTTTTGCAAATTGCACATGAACACTATAATCATTCTCCAAGTGAAATTTTACTTTCACAACCCGCCCAATGGCCACAAATTCCAGCAGGTTTGTCACTCCTTTTATAGAAAACGTCATTTGCAATGGTCTTGCCAGAAGGGCTCTGGCTCCTTCTTTCCTTGAAGATTTAATAAAAAAGCAGGCCCCACTACATGAAATATCCTCAATTGCAGCCTTGAAATGTCTTCCGGTCTGTTCTCCGGTTGCACTCAGAATATCAACAGCGACGTGACCATGGACAGAGACACGTTGAAAATGATCCTCCTCCTGACGTTTCCGATCATAAGCCTCTACATACTGCCCATATTGATTACAAAATGATTCTATCTTGGTATAGAGGCCAGGAGCCTTTTCATCCCAATCAAGGGTCTTTACCTTTTCCAAAACCTTTAAGCTGGTCTCAGACTGAGTAACAACGGAAGATGTACAGATGGCCATATTGAAAAACGTTTCTTCACCAACAAAAGCGCCCTTACCAAGCTGTAAAATCAGATGATTTTCTTTTCCTTTATGGAAAACACAAGCAAGCTTTCCCTTCTCAATCAAAAACAGGCGATCACTCAACTTCCCCTGCCTGGTCAGCATGGTCTTGGCAGAAACAGTTGCACTCTTGAGGGAATAATAAAAAAGGCTTGTTTCTTCAGAAGAAAGACGATCGTAGAGTTCTTTCCAAAGGAGTTGATGTTCCTGATCAATTCCAGCCAGCTTTGCGGCCTCTATGAGTTCAGCTGACTCAATAATTTCCTTAAGAGCCATGGTATCAACTTCTAAAAGCTCTTCCCGAAGGGCCTCTGCTTTTGGAAAATCCTGCGCTGCAACCAAACGTTTAATCTCTGCAAACAGACTCTGTACTTTTAGCTGTGTATTGTTCCCCGAATCACCTGTGGACTTTTGTTCCTGGGATGAATCCATTTTGCCCCTCACTGTTTCAAGGATTTCAAACACTCCCTATTGAAAACGTTGCAAGCTCAATACCTCATGATAGAACAAACGCCACAAAATTCAAATTTAATTTCAACTAACTCTAACGGACAGGAAAAGGAAGGGAAAAACCAACATATTTCTCACATGTTGCATTGCATAACTAAAAGAAAATGACACATATAAAATCGGCAAGCAGTCTTCCGGGAGTTAAGAAATACGAGCATTTCCTTCCAGGTAGCCACGGACAATGCGAGCTTGATCATAGTCTGCCCGCCCTTGCATGGATTCGACCACCGGTTTCAGGCGAGCGATACCGTGAGTAACAAACTGAGCAGAGAGCTCCTGCAGAAGATCAGAGCCGACAAAATGCAGGATATCGAGATCATTCCCCTCCTGCTGAAAAATCTGCTCCAGATGGCCGGCAATGGTGATCGGCTTCAAACCCCGTCTGGCTGCAATCTCCTCCACCCCCAACCCCTCTTTTGCCAGGAGGAGAGTCTCTGTCAGGGTATCACTGGACTGCGGACCTATACGGGTTGCCTGCCTTCCTCTCTGTTCCACTACTTCCGGCAGCACCTTTTCAATCTCCGGATGTTCTAAAAGATAGTCTTTGATAACAGAGAGAAAGGAAGCGCCATATTGGCTGAGCTTCACTTGTCCCACACCGCTTACGGCCAGGAATTCCGCCTCACTTTCCGGATAACTGCAGCACATCTCACGCAGACTGCGGTCTGAGAAAAGAACATAAGGCGGAACCCCCTCTGCCTCTGCCATCTCCCGTCGTAAATGCTGCAGCCGGGAAAAGAGATCACGATCATGGGTTTCTTCCTGCTGAACCGTTTTTTCAGGTGCAAGAATGCAGTGGTGAATAAATTCTTTTTTGCCAAAGAGGACCTCTTCTCCCGCCACAGTAAGTTTCAGCAAGGGATACTCTCCCCCCTCTGCCTGCAAGAGTCCCTGAGCAAGAAGGGCATCAATCACTGAACGCCAGTGACGCTTCCCCTCCTTACGCCCGACTCCATAGGTCTTGATCTTGTCGTGACCAAGAGAGACGATACGCTTGCTCTTCGCCCCATAAACAATATCAACAATATGACCGGCCCCAAAGCGTTGATCGGTACGGTAAATGGCAGACATAATCTTCTGGGCATCAACGGTCCCATCAATTTCTTCTGTACCATGGACACAGATATCACAGGCCCCGCAGTTTTCTTGACCATACTCTTCATCAAAATAGGCAAGAACCGCCCTGCGCCGACATCTGGGCTGTTCAGCAAAAGCCATTATTTTTCGTAACTGCTGCAGACCAAACTCTCGCTCCTGTTGATCCTGCAGCTGTTCAATAAAGGGGCGCAGGCGGAAAAAGTCACCACGACTATAAAAAAGAAGACAGTGGGCCGGTTCGTTATCACGTCCGGCGCGACCGGTTTCCTGATAATAACTTTCCATATTCTTGGGCAGATCACCATGGATTACAAAGCGGACATTGGACTTATCGATCCCCATGCCAAAGGCTACGGTGGCCACAATTACCTGCACATCATCACGGTTAAAGGCCTCCTGGTTGCGCTGTCGTTCCCCGGCCTCAAGTCCTGCATGATAAGGCAGGGCAGCGATTCCCCGAGCAGAAAGATAGGAGGCAGTTTTTTCAACATCATTACGGCTGAGACGATAGACAATGCCTGCCTCGCCCTTATGTTCACGTATAGCCCCTTCGATCTGTTTATTCACCTGTTGCCGCGGCAATACCTGGTAAAAGAGATTAGGCCGGTCAAAGGAGGCCCGAACAAGCAGCGGGTCCGAAAGATGGAGACGACGGGTGATATCCTCCTGCACCTTTTCCGTTGCCGTAGCCGTAAAGGCAGCCAGGGGCAGATGAGGAAATTCTTCCCGAATCCTGGAAAGGGAAAGGTAATCGGGCCTGAAGTCATGCCCCCATTCCGAGATACAGTGCGCCTCGTCAACGGCCAGAAAGGAGAAAGGAGATTTTTTGAGACGCTGCAGGAAACCGGGAAGGGCCAGTCGCTCGGGGGAGATGTAGAGCAGTTGATACCCTCCCTGCTGCATCTTGGCCATAACCTCCTGCTGCTCACTCTGCGGTAGAGTGGAATTAAGATAGGCCGCGTCAAGACCGATGGCAACTGCGGCATCCACCTGGTCCTTCATCAACGAGATAAGAGGACTGATGACGATACAGCCGCCGGAAAGCAGGGAGGCAGGAAGCTGATAACAAAGAGATTTCCCGCCGCCGGTTGGCATCACCGCAAAGACATCTTTACCGGCAAGGATCGCCTCGACAATATCCTGTTGGTTGCTGCGAAAGCTGGAAAAGCCAAAAACTCGCTGCAACTGTGCAAAAACATCCATCAAGTTCGCCCCCCAAGAGAGATTTCCTGCAGAGTCTGACGGATCAACTCAGCCAGGGGTTCGCGCAAATCACTGCCATCAAAAGTACTATTGCTTTGCAGAGACTCAAAAAAACGCTCGCATATCTTGCGATTGGCCCTGTTCCAGTCTGCTGTATAACCGCGTCTGGCCGGAAGATTTTCGCCTATAGGAGGGAGCGGATCATAATCTCTACGACCGTGAGCCCAGTTAATGATATGGCTGTAAAAAAGAAACTGACGATCGAGAAGGACAAAGAGGAGCTGAATATTTCTCACTGGTCCCACCGTCAAACGCTGCTCGTCAAGACGCATGCCAAGCAGTCTGCTCCCGGAAAGAAAATCTCTGCCCTTGAGTGCCGTCCCTGCCGCCCCCATAATTCCACCCAAGGTAGAGAAAACGCCAAAGGAGAGTCCTGCTGCAGCCACATCAACACCTGCTCCCAGGGCTGCCCCGCTCAAGGCTCCGGCCATGACAAGTTGAGATCGATTAAGACCCAGAAATTCCCAGGTCTTCTCCGAGAAAAGGTCTTCCTGAAGGATGGACTGGGGCGGCAATTCACAGTTAAAGATGTTGTGCTTATACAGAGCCCGCATCCGTTTCTGGCATTTTTTCTCTTCCTTGCGAAGCAACTCCACGTAATCCCGGTGCATTCGATCTTTGAGTGCCTCCTCGTCTGCCCCTGCCTTTAAGGTAACACTCCTGCTGTAGCCCAGAGCATGCTCTAAGAGATCAAGAAGCAGTTCAGCCACCTGCCTGTTGCGAGCCTGCCAGTCCTGCTGAAAGGCCGCAACCACCTGATCCAGTATTGGCTGCAGTTCCTGGTCAATCCCCTTGAGACTCTCCAGGAGTTCTATACGCTCACGATACGTTGCCTGGCAGGAATTGAATACCCGGATCGAGTTGAAATGCTTCCTGAATTCCGATTGCCACCGGGCAAGCCAGGCCGTCTCTTCCTCTTTACAGTTGATAATGGCCATGCGCGGACAACCGGTGAGCCGGAGGATCTCCATTTCGGCCTTGTCCATATTGCGAAGCGGTCTCGAACCATCCACCACAAAGATGATTCCGGCACCGCGAAGCAGGGGCTGCAACAGGCGGCAATCATCATGAAAATCGGGGTCTCCCTTATGAGCATCGATAAAATCCTCTATCAATGTTTCATCACTGCCCCTGTATTCCTGCATCCACTGCAGACTCTTGCGTGGATTCTGGAACCCCGGAGTATCGGTAAAACGGATAATCTCTTTGCCGTCAATGGAAACGGGAAATGTCTGACACTCTCTCGTCTCTCCAGGCATGGGGCTCACGCGCACCGAATCATCTTCAGCCAGGGTAGATAATACCGATGACTTTCCTTCGTTGGGATGACCAACCACGGCAAATTCGGGTATTCTCTGTTTCATCGCTCCTCCACCAGAGAACTCACCTGCAGACAGGGGTCAGCAAGGTTTGCCGTCTTCTGCTGCCAGATATGGAGATCACTGTCAGAAA
Organism: Desulfocapsa sp.; assembly: GCA_030145625.1. Lineage (GTDB taxonomy): Bacteria > Desulfobacterota > Desulfobulbia > Desulfobulbales > Desulfocapsaceae > Desulfocapsa. The sequence continues at coordinate 22,568 of JAQYVF010000061.1, forward strand.
CAGGTGTGAAAAGAGTTTCCGGCCGAGGCTTGCCCACCAGGGCCACGATTATATGGGTCTCCTGATCACAGGTCTCACGAAGTTCCTGCAGCAATCGCAACATCTCCTGGATGGGCGGCTGCCAGGCCTCCTGCAGGATGAGCAGTGATGGGCAATCGGAGGCAGGACTCTTTCCCAGACGAACAAGCAGACCACGGTTATCGCTATACTCCTCATTAATCCGGATCTCTTCACTCACTTCGTAACCAAAGGCCTGTTGGCAATATCCTTCCAACTCCTGCAAATCACAGTCATCAAAGAGTTCATCGGGAATCAACGCCAGCAGAGCCCCGTTTACTGCACCCCGACCCGTTACCACAGTCAATTCCTCTTGCCCGGTATCCTCAGGAGTTGTCTCCACCAATGCCTCCTCCTCATTACCGACAGGAAGATCTTTTACCGAAGAGGGTAACTGCTGTTCAGCACGTGGTCGTGTCTCCAGGCGAGGGGTAAGCAGACGGTGCACAAGCTGATTATGATCCACACGACCAAAAGAGACCCTGGACAGGGAACGCCTGCTACCTAACGTACCAGCAAAAAACAACAGCAGACGCGGCAGAAGACAATAGCAGAAAATGGCAAGACAGAGAAAGGGCCACCAGGAGACCAGGTCCTCACTGGCCAGATGATAAATCCCTTCCTTGAGAATCATCCTGCTTCCTTCAATCTGAGCCAGATTAGGGGAGCTTGTGGAGACAGATAATAGCCAGGACCAGGGCAAGGCGAGCCACTGCACAAGCTTGAAGACAAACTCCGAGGAAAGCTGAATGGTCGACTGCCAGCCAAAGGCCAGATCCGTACTTGCCACCTTCACCAGAACACTTCCCAACACCCCGAAGTTGAAGGCAACGCCAAAGAGTTGAAAAAGAAGAAACAGAGGCCAGAAAAAAATAGCCCCATATCCCTTTCCCCTGGCCCGGACTGCGTAAAAGGCTGCTTCAAACTGTTCTCTGCGTCCGCTCTCCATCCTGTCCAGCCCATATCTTCTGATCTTAAACAGCAGGCTATTGAGAGCGTTATTGACAATCGTCAGGAGAAGAGAAGAGCGCAGATCTAACCCACGTACCTTACGATACATCCAGGCAACGAGGAGAGCAGTGAGAAACAGAATCTGGAAACCGACAAAGAAAAGAAAAAAAGAAGAGACATTCACCGGCTGCTCGCCGGAATAGCTGAGAAAGGAGTAGGCAAGTCCTGCACCGATGGCCATGGCGAGAAAGGAAAAGAGGGACCAGAAAAGGCCATACAGCTCATACCACATCCTTCCCGGCAGCAGCGCCTGTCCCCCCTGGGCCTCGTTTTCCATATTTCTTCTTATCTGCAGCCAGCGATAGATCAACCACTCCCGATCAGGCTCCGCCCCTGTCACCTCCTCCTTGATATCTTCCAGATAGAGATTCCGGTCCCGATCCCGCAATGCACTCTCGCCCTCTTCCTCTGCCAGTTTGTGGTCCTGGACAAAAAAGTATTCAAGATCAAGGAAATCGGGGATACGCCACAGCTGTCTCATGAAATAGTCAATAGTGGATAGTGGAAAATTGAGAGTAAAAGAAACGACAGAACTCCTGTTAGCAAAAAGATGATATTACCAGTTTCTTTACATGATGAAAAGGGCTTTACCATAGAAGAAAAAATGGAAAGAAGAACTCACGCCAGCGAGTTCCTACTGCTTTTTTCTGCACAGGTGGTAATATTGAGAAACAATCTCTTTTAATCACTCTCCACCCGGTATCTCGAAATATGCAAACAACAACCAGCTGGCAGGCAAACCTGCTGCTGCTCACAACGGCCATGATCTGGGGATTTGCCTTTGTTGCCCAGCGGATGGGCATGGAGCATGTCTCACCTTTCACCTTCAACGCAACACGTTTTATTGTGGGAGCAGTCTCGCTGCTTCCGGTACTGATCCTCTATCGACTGAAAAAACCTGTCGCACAACGTCCTCCACTGTTGGACCGTTTCGGAATATTGGGAGGGATTTGCCTGGGATTGGTTCTCTTTCTTGGCTCATCCCTGCAGCAGATCGGGATAGTCTATACAACAGCAGGCAAGGCCGGCTTTATCACCGGTCTCTATGTGATTATCGTCCCCTTACTTGGCCTTCTCTGGAAGCAGAGAACAGGAATGGGCACCTGGCTTGGAGCCTTTCTGGCGGTTGTCGGTATGTATTTTTTAAGTATCACAGATGGATTCAACATCTCACAGGGTGACTTGCTGGTTCTTATCAGTGCTCTGTTCTGGGCCATTCATGTGCAGATGATTTCCTGGTTTACCCAGAGGTTTGACTCCCTGCTCCTCTCCCTCTACCAGTTTCTCTTCTGTGCGGCCTTGAGCTGGCTTGCCGCCCTGCAATGGGAGACGATCAGCATCAGCGCTATCATGGCAGCCATGTACCCTATCCTCTATGCGGGGATCATTTCCGTAGGTATCGCCTACACCTTACAGGTGGTTGCTCAGCAAAAGACCCACCCTGCCCATGCCGCCATCATCCTCAGCCTGGAATCGGTCTTTGCCCTCATAGGGGGCTGGCTGTTTTTGGGAGAAATACTCTCCCCCCGTGGACTCTTCGGTTGCTTCCTGATGCTGGTGGGGATGATCCTCTCCCAGCTCCTCACCGGCAAAAGGAGAAAGTCCTCCCCCTGCAAATTAGATTGAGTCTCTCCTTGACCTGACCAGGCATACTGTATAAAATATTTTCATGTCATAATCGATAGGTATGGCATACATCCTATTGTGTCACAACGAGTGTGCCAAACAAAAAGGATCATTGTAACAGCCCAAGACACTTTCTTACTCCATGTCAAGAAACAAATTACTCACTGGTGCTGCACTCCCCCTGTTACTTACCCTGTTTTTTTCTCTGGCCGCCTTCCTCTACGGAAATCCTGGATTCAAGGTAGACAAATCACAACACGGTCTCTGGATTTCCCAGGTCACCAACAGTCAGCTCAACCCTGTACAGAGTGGTGATTTAATCATTGCAGTGAACAAAATCCCCTACTCAAAGGTACTGGGACACCTCATCCTGCAGACTACTCCATCCACAAGCAACACGATCACCCTCCTGCGCAAGGGGCAGCAGATTACCTTCCCACTCACCACAATCCCCTTTACTCTTTCCTCCTTCCTCCTCCTTGTCTGGCCTCACTTCCTCCTCATTCTTCTTTTTCTGACACTGGGCTCGATTGCTCTTATTTATGCCCCACCAGACCAGACAACACGACTTTTTTTTCTGATGCTCTGTGGTTTTTCATGTAGTATCGCCTCCACTCTGGTATCCCATACCGGGATTATGGATCCGTCCCTCATTTCCATGAGTTTTTTCTGTCTTGCCCTCAGCAACTGGCTTGCCTTCGGGGCCTGGATTCACTTTGCCTGGCGCTTTCCATCTGAAAGAGATCTTTTGAAAAAACGGAGCTGGCCAGCTGCACTTTTCTATCTTCTGCCACCTGCGGCAACTGTTTCAGGTGCGCTGTTTGCAGCAGGTTTCAATCCGGAATTCTGGAGCTGGCTGCAACGCCTGCGCAATCTTTTTCTCCCTCTGATTATTCTTGGAACCTTCACCAAGCATCTCATTGATTTCATAAAACTTCCACCGCAACCGGCAAAGAACCAAATCAAGCTCCCCCTTGCCGCATACTGGCTGACATTCAGCCCCTATTTCTTTTTTTACCTGCTTCCAAATCTCCTCATTGACCGCCCACTTATTCATTTCCGTACAGTTATTCTGACATTCTTATTTTTACCCCTGGCCTACCTCTTTGCCCTTCTACGCTACCGCCTGTTCCAGGTAGATCGGATGATCAGTAAAATCCTGGCCTATGTTATCCTGATCATCTCAACCACTCTCCTCTACTCCTTTTTTCTCATCGTGCTCAAACGATGGATATGGGGAAACCAGGTCCTCTCCGAAGAACTCTTCCTGGCCTTCCTGGTCATCGTCATAGCCCTTTTCAATCCCCTGGCAAACCGACTCCAGAAGACTATTGATCGTTTTATTTTCGGCAACAAACCATACCCTCCCCTCTTACTCAACAAACTCAGCCGTCAAATCAACACAGCCCTCGACATTCCGGATCTTGTCCAGGCCGTACTCCTTGATATGCCAAAATATTTTGCTATTCGTCGAGCAGGTATTTTGATCATGGATGAAAAAACAAACCCGCTTCCCGCAAAAAGCCCCATCCTCGAACCCAAGAAATGGGCAAGCAGCAGACTCTCAAACAAGCTCAGAGGACATAATGACTATTTTCACTGTCACACTGTTGCAAACGATCCACAACTCACATCTGAACTGGAGGAAATCAGGCAGGCGGGATACAGCATGGTCTTCGGCTTACAGGGAAACAGTTCACTGATCGGCCTGCTCTTCATCGGCCCCAAAATCAATGGTCGACTCTTTACCAGTGAAGACACCCATTTTTTCGCAACCCTCGCCAACCACACCGGAATTGCATTGGAAAACAGCCTTCGCTACGAATCACTCTCCAAGAGTAAACAACAACTTGAAGAACTTTTTGAACAACTGGTTCAACAGAAAAAGATGGCAGCAATCGGAGAAATGTCCATGGTTCTGGCACATGAGCTCAAAAATCCTCTCGCGGTTATCCGCAGCTCCGCACAACACCTGAGTACGGGAAAGTCCAGCCCTGAAATCATGCAGGAGATTCTTACATTCATTATCGAAGAAGTAGACAATCTCAATCTGACCATCAGCAGTCTACTGGGACATGCGAGACACCGTGCTCCGATATTTCAGCCCATTGAAATCCAGACAGCCATCCCGGCTCTCATTGAAAAATGGAAACTCTCAGCAGCCCATACTCCTGATATTCATATCGACTGTGACATCCCAGAGCATTTTCCAACGCTCTATACAGACATGAGCCAGCTCGGTCAGATCCTGCTCAACCTGATCCGCAACAGCGAAGAAGCCATGGGACGTACGGGCAACATAACTCTTTTGGCAACAAGAGATCAGGACATGTCAGTTATCCGAATAAGTGACAACGGCCCAGGCATCTCACCGGAAGACCTGAAAGATGTCTTTAAAAACTTTTTCTCCACCAAAACAAGGGGACTGGGACTGGGTCTCTCGGTCTGCCAACAACTCATCCAGGCACATAATGGTACAATCAGTATCAGAAACGGAGAAGAAAACGGTGCGGAAGTAACCATTCGTCTCCCGTTCAAACCACAATCCCCTAAGAAACAAGCAACAACTCCCACAACACCATGACAAATAAAATTCTACTCATTGAAGATGACGATCGACTCCGCCGAATCCTGCAGTTGGTACTCCTGGATGCAGAATATGATGTTCAGACCGCAGCAGACGGTCAAGAGGGCATCGACAAATGGCAGCAATGGCAACCACAAGCAGTACTCACAGACCTGAAAATGGAACCGGTAGATGGCCTGGCTGTACTGAACTTCGGCAAAAACTATGATGCTCAGACACCTATTATCATTCTTACTGCATTCGGCACCGTGGAAACGGCAGTATTGGCCATGAAAGACGGGGCCTTCGATTACCTGACAAAACCCGTCGACAACCTTGAACTGCTGGAGATCGTTGCAGAGGCCCTTGATTCACGACAACTCCTCACAGAGGACAAAAAAGAGTTAATAGGCTCCTCAGCAATCATGCTGAAAATTCAGCAGAATATAAAACGTTTTGCCCCCACTGACAGTTCAGTGCTGATAAGCGGTGAATCCGGGACAGGAAAAGAACTTGCTGCAAGGGGTATTCACCAGGCATCTCAACATCCGGAGGGTCCGTTTATCCGGGTCAACTGTGCGGCTATCCCCCATGAACTGATGGAGAGCGAACTCTTCGGCCATATCCAAGGGGCCTTTACCGGTGCCACAACAGATCGGGAAGGAGCCTTCAGCAGGGCAGATGGAGGCACCATTTTTTTAGACGAAATAGGTGATCTTCCCCTGCAACTCCAGCCAAAACTCCTGCATGCAGTGGAAGAAAAGACTATCACCCCTGTTGGTTCCAGTCAGACAAAACAAATAAACGTCAAAATTTTATCCGCAACCAATCAAGACCTCAAGAAGATGCTTGCCCAAAAAACGTTTCGCGAAGACCTCTATTACCGCCTAAACACAGTACACATCCACATGCCCCCTCTCCGCCAGCGTGATGGTGACCTTTTCCTCGTCATTGACCATTTTCTCCACATGTTTGGCAAAAAATTCACCAAACCACAAATCATGCTGACTCCCGAAAGTCTTGAACTGCTCCATGCCTTTACCTGGCCGGGAAATATCAGAGAGGTAAAAAATGTTATTGAACGGGCAGTACTGAGCTGTGAGGGAAGAAAAATCAATCCAGAGCACCTTCCCTCAGCACTCCAGATCAGTAAACAGATAGACAGGCGCAAGCCAGTATCGATTTCAACCGACCTCCATAACAGGGAAAAACAACTCATTACTACTGTGTTGAAGGATTGTAACTGGAACCAGTCTGAAGCGTCCAGGGCACTGAGCATTACCCGGAACACCCTTCGCTACAGAATCAAAAAATACGGCATCAGTAAAAAATAAAAAAAACCCTGCAGGACAAGATGTCCTGCAGGGTTTTTCCTTACTGCATGCGCTAGCTAAAAACGTCTACTGCTGCTTACCCCTCGTAATTGCAGGCAGGAACATATTCCATGGAAAACTGTTTTTAATAACGACTTCCATTCCAGGCGCTACTTCCGTCTCCTTTCCTTCTACATAGACAATAATAGATTCTGAACCTGATTGATTTTCAATGGTAACGGTTCCATTGGAAGGTTTCGTTATTTTTGCAGTGACTTCAGCTGGAACAACCACATAGTCGGTTGCATTCAAATAGATTTCCATGGGACCGGAGACAACCTCCAGGGATAATGAACCGCAAGTGGCAACACAAGAATCGCCATTTGACAGCTTCAGATCAAAGCTGCACAGATTGACCAATGCCTTTCCGGTGCCACCGGTTGCTGACAGGGAAATACCATCGATTTCTGAATCTCCAATAGTGATTGTAAGATCCGCTCTGTCAATTACTGATCCGGACGTTACTCCTCCAGCGGGAGTATCGGTAAAGCTACTGGAGAATGAAGTGGCTTCATCAACAAATGTACTGTTGTCCATATATCCATCAATAGATGTCGCTATGCCGTCATTGTCGTCATCCTCACAGGCATTGGGATCGCTGTTGGAATCATTACAGTCGGTGTTGTCTAATACATAGCCCACCGGCTGCTCACATTGGCTCTGCGTTACAAAC
>JAQYVF010000107.1 GCA_030145625.1 Desulfocapsa sp.
GGCCACCTTGCAAAATTTCCTTTTCGCCCAAACTCTTCGTTATGAGAAAAATTTTATCCTCGGAATATCAAATATATGCTTGCGGTAAAATTTCTCTCATGCCTCGATTTTGAACGAAAATTCTAATTTTTCAAGGTACCCTTTATTTTATCTTCCCGGATTCGCCATGGATCAAATAAAGATCCGGTAAATCTTCCCACTGTCTTTAGATTGTGCCATGTTTTTGTGGAGGGTACAAGTTGTTGACCTTTTTCTTGTAAAAAAAAATAGCAAAATATCATGCGATCGTTCGAGAAATTGAATCTTTAGCTAGTTGGGCAATTGTGCCGCAATCCAGTTGTGTTCCTGACCTGACAGATCAGTCTGGATAGTGCAAATCTGCAGTATATTGTTGCTGCTTCAGTATCTTACAAATGGATAAATCGCGCTATTTGATATTACCCAAAAAAGGGTGCATGGTTAGAGGTGAAAAACGGTGGGTCTCGGTGAAGAATGGGCCGAATGGCCGGATGCTGTTTAAACTCGTTTGTTAAAAAAGTCCTGACTGCCTTTCGATTCCAGCCACGGGGATGGTGAAAGTCGGAATAGAGCGCCAGGTCGGCTGGAGAAAAATTGCTGCGTTCCAGGTCTTTGTTTTCCGGACTGTTGCGGGGGAGATTAAAGATGGCCAGGTTGAGAAAGGTGATGGCGTCTGCATGACGAATGGTAAAGTCAAGGGTCTGTCTGGCTTCGTCAATTGATTCTTCGGGAGTCCCGAAGAGGAGATAGACGTATGTTGCGATCCCTGCAGTGGCAAGGGCAGTGAGAGCTTGTTTCACCATTTGCAGGTCAATTCCCTTGTCCATGGCTGTAAGGACTTGTTGAGAACCTGATTCGATGCCCAATTTCAGCATGACACAACCGGAATGGCGCAGTTTCCTGCAGAAATCGAGGCTGCAGAGTTCAGAGCTTACACGGGCAAAACCATACCAGGCAGGTCCTGGCGGCTGCAGGGTTAGTCGCTTCATCAGGGCAGGAGAGACGGCATTGTCGAGGAAATGGATCAGCTTGGGCTGGGTTGTGGAGACTAGGGCGGTGAGGTCTGCCATAACCTGTTCGGCAGGAAGTTGTCTGTATGGGTTCCCCTCGGCCTTTTCCGGGCAGAATGAACATCGGTTCCAGTAACAGCCGGTGGATGCACTATAGGGAAGGATCAGGCCCGGAGCTAAGTAGTCTTGCAGGGGAAGCTCACTGAAATCCGGTTGGCTGTAGTCTCTGTCGGAACTCTTTCTCTTTCCCAGGAGCCCCAGCAGGGTTTCTTCGCCGGGCCCTGCAACCAGGCAGTCAATGAGTCCCGCAAACGGGTTTTCCCAGGAAGGACTGCGCAGCCAGGAGGTGATCAATCCTCCACCGAGGACAAGGGAGAAGTGGGGATAGTTGCTTTTCAGAAAACCGATGAGTGCAAAAGTTGGGAGTGCCTGGCTGAGATAGTTGAGGGATATGCCGATCCACTCTCCTTCGGCCTTTTCCAGGAGTTTTGGCAGCCGACTTTGAAAAAAAGGAAAGAAGAGATTGCTTTGATACTCTTCTGCGGCTCGGAATAGATCATCACTGCGCAGGGGAGAAAAGGCCTCGTCCTGATAATTAGCCAGACTGATGGTGATTCCAGGCCGGCAGATGCTCTGGCTTAAGGCTCGGTTAACATCGATTACTGCCCGCTGATAGCGATCCTTGTTTGTGTAAAGTTCTGGGAGACGGAGTTTCTCGAGGTTGCTTGCAATGTTTTTCCATGCCCTCTTGCTCCAGGTGTCAACAGGTTGTTGCTGCTGTCTGAGTAAAAAAAGCTGTGCCTCAAGGTTTGCATCCCAGAGGGTGCAGTCCAGGTCGTTTCCACGCAGGGCCCCGGCCAAACGAGTGATACCGGCAGGCGGTTCACAACCCTTGGCAAGTGGGGGGTGGATCAGGAGCATACTCAAGCAGGGGCTGTTATGGCAAAAAAATCAAGAAAAGGCACTGTTCTCTACTTTTCCCAGGAAAATTCTGGTGCAGAGAAAGATATTTCGAGAGGTGTCACCTGCCTGGATGCGAAGCAGGCCTTCTCGGATGATGATTTTTTTGAGAAGTTCTCTCCCGTTTGATTCATTGTAATAAATGTCTGAATCGAGAATGTCACTGACGACTTGAGATTCTGTCTTGTCAATGATGAGTTGGAGAGCAATTTTGAGAAAGTGATCATCAATGTCGCCAAGATCTCCTTCCAGGGAGAGGATACCCCGTTTTTTTGCCTTCTCACCCAGTTCTTTGAGAGAGAGAATAAGTGGAATCAGGGATTCCTGATCTTCTTTACTGCATGCAGACTTTGCTGCCAGAGCCAGATCTCGTAACATTGTTGTTCCTGTCTAAGTACTATATTCAAATGTTGTGTGGTTTCGTTATGGAATGCAGCAGGTTTAATTACTCATTAGAGTTAAGTAACATGAAATTTTATTCACATCACTCTTCCTTGTAACATAGTTATTCATTTTTTACAGTTGCTAGAGTTGTGAAAAGTTGAATGAAGGAAATGGCAAATTTAATTTTCTTCAAGTTTCCCCTGTAGTGCCTGTTTTACAGCCATTCCCAGTTGATTAAGGGTGTAGGGCTTTTTGATAAAGGGCCCGGCTCCCATGGCCTGGGCTTTTTTCACCTCTTCATTTTCGGAAAAACCGCTGGCAATCACTGCTTTTTGCCCCGGATGGAGTTCGGTAATCCGGCTAAAGGTTTCACAGCCATCCATACCTGGTGTCATGATCATGTCGAGAATGAGAAGATCTATCGGTTGTTCCTTGAGAAAGGTCAGGGCCTGGTGGCCTGATTCGGCGGTTATTACTTTATATCCAAGGGAACGAAGAAGGCCTGAGCAGATTTCTCGCTGCTGGGGTTCATCATCAATAATCAGGATTCTTTCTCCCTTTCCTCGAAGATCTTCAAGTAGATTGTCCTCTGGCTGTTTCGGTTCTTTTCTGGTGGCTGGGAAGAAGAGCGTGAAGAGAGTGCCTTGATCACTGGATTCCACGCTGATTGCTCCGTTGTGATCTAGAATAGTGTTCCAGACAACGGCAAGCCCCAGTCCGGTACCACTTTTGCCCATCACTTTATTGGTATAGAATGGTTCGAAGATATGTTTGATGTTCTCCTGTGTTATGCCTGATCCGGTATCTCGTATGGTGAGAACAACATACTCTTCCGGCTTGAGGCCGAGTGCGTCGGCTTGGGACTTGTTAAGAGAACGATTTTCAGTGGAGATATGGATAGATCCGTTTTCCTGGCAGGCCTCTGTAGCGTTGAGGACGAGATTCATCAGGCTTTTTTTGATGTGAATGGGAGAACAGATAATAGAGAGGAGGGCGGGCTGGAGCTTCTGTGTGATCTCGATTTCGGGATGTTCATTCTCGAGTTCTTGAAATTCGGGCGATGCAAAATACTCGGTAATCAGTGTGTTGAGGCTCGTCACTTCTTTGGTCGCGGCAATACCTCTGGCAAGGGTCAGGAGGTCTGCAACTACATCGGCGGCACGCTTTCCTGCGTCCTGGATGGATTGGATTGGTTGGTGAAGTTTACTCCCTTCGGGCAGTTGCATGAGGAGGAGATCCGGATAGCTGACAATGCTGGAGAGGATGTTGTTGAGATCATGGGCAACTCCACCGGCCAGGAGACCGATGGCCTCCATCTTTTGAGCCTGGTGCAATTTGTTTACGAGGAGTTGTTTTTCTTCTGCGGCTTTTTTCTGTTCCGTCAGATCGTTAAAGGTGGCGAGCCGCCATTTCCCTATAGCCGTACTACTCAGCTCCATCAGCCGCTCTTGTCCATCTTTGCAGATAATATTGATAGGAAATGCTTCGATGGTTTTCCCTGCTTCCTCTGTCTCTCTTAATGATGCCATCCATTTTTTGGCAATATTTTTTCGATTCTGCTGGTCGGGGAAGGCAAGCTGCCACCAGGTTTCGACTGTGGGGATTTCTTCTATGCTGTATCCGAAGAGTTCGGTGAATTTTTGGTTGATAAACTCTACGGTGCCGTCTTTGCCGATAATGGCAAGGGGAATGTGGGCAGCTGAGATGACTTGATGAAAACGTTTTTCGCTGTCCACCACAGTCTGCCAGGCCTGCTGCCGTTCTTTTGCCATCTGGTTGGCGGAATCTGCGAGGGATTGAAATTCACTGAAAACGATTTCCTGCCGAGGAATGAACTGGGCCCTGGATGCGGATTTTTTAAAAAAAATGCTGAAAATTGCTAGGTTCTTTTCTATTTTTTTGGAGATATACCAGGAAAAGAAAAAAGAGACGAAGACAAAGAGGAGCAGAAGAACGACACTCTTTAAGATAAATTGTTGCAATGAGTTTTTTAATTCCTGCTGTTTCTGGAGAATGGTCTTTTCAATTTCGTCCACATATACTCCGGTGCCAACGTACCACTGCCATTCCGGTATATCTGCTGCAAAACTGATCTTGGGTTCCGGACGCTGCCCTGGCAGCCTGGGCATGACGTAGTAGACAAACCCACCCCCTTGTTTTGCCTTGCTAATGAGAGACTTAACGATTTTTACCCCGTTGGAATCAGTGACTTCGAGCATGTTTTTTCCTTTGGCAGGTCCCGAGAGGATCTGACCATTCCATTGGCCGATGAAAATATAGCCGTTCTTGCCGAAATGGAATTTTTCGATCCATGAGAGAACTTCTTGTTGGATCGTTCGTTCTTCATCGTCCAGATACTTCCCATTGCCAATAATCCAGTTCAGTGGCTTGAAGAGTTTGACATAAGAGACCTTGGAAACCAGAACGTTTGGGGTTTCCGGTTTGTTCCACTGGTAGGAGCAGAATCCTTCATGGGGTGGAGAGTGCGCCACGTCTATGATGGCATCTATGATGGAGTTTCTTTCAGCATCTACGAGGTGGGAATACGCTTTGCCTTCCAGATCGGGAACACTCCGATTGACAGGTATGGTGCCATCAAGGTCATGGACAAAGTAGTAACCGGTTCCACTGTCCCAGGTTGAGGCATAGAGGGCATCGTGAATGAGTTTCTTGATCTCCGGCAGTGATTTGGAATCTCGATTTTGTCGGTAGATGTAATCGGCAGTGCGCCAGGCCTCTTCGGTACGATCCTGTACTGCTTTTCTGAGCCTGGTTTCGGCCTGGGACTGCTGATACTGAATGTAATCGACGGCATGCTCCACCTGATCCCTGATGCTTTGTTTACGGTTGTCGAGATAGGTTCTTCGGATCTCCTCCTGGCGTTCCTGAGCGGTTTTTATTTCTTCGCTGATCCACATGTAACCGAAGATGGTGACAATCAGCAGGGAGATCAGGGTGGTACTGAGACGGATGATGTGTATGAGGCTCTTGGGACCGTTCATGAAGTTACTGCGCAATTTGTTTTCCTATATGGCATAATGCATTGGAAGAGATGACTGGTCTGTCATGGTAGGCGATATGTAAGCGTATTGTATGGGATAGGGAAAAAAGTGTCAAAAGAAACTCCAGCTTTTCGAAACGATCTTGATGAGAAATGTGGGCTAATCTTATTTACATCTGGGATAGATGCGTTATGGTATGTTCTCTGGATATAAGAGGGACGGTTATGGTGGAAAGAAGTTTTTTGATGTGACCATTGTATCTCTGGAATTGTTGTTTTCGTCGAGTCTCTCATCTATCTTCTTTTGCTGGGGCCTTCTTTCGGAGAAGGTCGAATCGTTAATCTTTTATCAGGACGCAAAGTATGTTGGATTTTTTGAGAAGACTCACTCCGTTTTTTCTTGTTTTTTTTACCCTCTGTTTTGTTGAGGCTGGGATCATTGCTGAATATTCCGACGCCCGTTCTCGAGGCGGAGGGCGTTCTTTCCGTTCCACGCCGAAAAAAACGTCTCCAGCTGTGCAGAAGAATACCGGGCAGAAGAAGTCCGGATTCGGTCGTGGCTTGGCTGGTGGCCTTCTTGGCGGGGCACTGGGAGGAATGCTCCTTGGCAGTATGTTTGGTATGGGCGGTTCAGGTATGGGTATCCTTCCCTTTCTCCTTCTGGGTGTTGTAGGATACTTTTTATATAGGCGCTTTAAGGCTCGTCCCGCTGCTGGTTCTTCTCCTGGATATCAGCCTCCGCCGAGTCAGGGGAACAGCTTTGGTGGAAACAGTTCGCCCAATCAGGGAGGTTTTGCTTCCCCACCTCCGCCGCCTGTAGAGCCAACTTTGAGTTCTCTGGAAGAAGGGCTGGCGCTTATTCGTATAGGTGATCCTGACTTTGATACTGATCATTTTGTAGAGGTGGCCTCCGACGTCTTCTTTAAAGTTCAGGCCGGCTGGATGCGGCGTGATCTTTCTTCCTATTCTCATCTTCTTGGCAAGCAGCTTGCCTCTGAATATGCGGCACAGTTTGCCGAAATGGAGGCCAAGGGAGAGATCAATAAGTTGGAGAGTATTTCCATTCGCAAGGTAGAGGTTGTGGCTGCCGGATCTGATAACGGTGAGGACTTTGTTACGGTTCTCTTCACCGCCAATCTGCTTGATTACACTGTGGATGACAAGAGTGGTGATCTGATCTCCGGAAGCATGACTGATCCGGTGAAATTTGCCGAGGAATGGAGCTGGGCTCGACCTCTTGGTACTCAGGATTGGAAACTGGAAGGATTAAAGGAAGTTTAATCCTGTCCATTATGTTGACCTGTTAAAAAATAGGCCTTGAAGTAAACTCTATCCTCTGCCCATCATATGGGTGGAGGATGGAGAGTCGGCTTGCGTGTAAGAGCATGGCATCTCCTTCTTTCCCTCTGCCATAGAGGGCATCCCCTACGATGGGAATTCCTAATCCCAGCGGATGAGCGGCATGAAGCCGCAGTTGGTGAGTGCGACCGGTCAACGGGAAAAAACGTACCCTTGTCCTGCCGGATTCCTCTCCTTCTTTCTGCCAGCGGGTTATACCCATTTTTCCCTGCACCGGGTCATAGATTTGATAGGGGCGATTCTCCGGATCCAGTCTGAAAGCCAGTTCGATTACTCCCTGCTCCTCCGCAACTATTCCGTCCAGCAGAGCAATATATTCCTTTTCCACCTTCCGTTGTTCAAATTGTTTCGAGAGCAAGCGGTGAACTTCCGCATTTCTGGCAAGCAGCATAATCCCCGAAGTGTACATGTCCAGCCGGTGAACCGCAGGCTGGTCAATACAATCGGGATACTGGCTTTTTACGCGGTTGACAACGCAGTCCTGTTTTTCAGGTCCCCGTCCTGGGACTGCCAGCAGTCCCCCTGGCTTTTCGACCACCAGAAAATGAGGGTTACTGTGGATGATGCCTAACCTGTCCATGCCTGTTGTTCCTCCAGGCCGCAGAGAAGAAAACCGAGGATGGGATGACATTTATCCAGGCAGGCAGGATAGAAGCACCCTTCATGGCGAGTTGCCGATTTGTTAGTCCTGCCCCAGTAAAATTCTGCCAATCCAAGGGGATGAAGTCCTTTTCTGGCTGCGAAGTTGAGCAGTTTGGGGGCGCAGCAGTCGCCGGTACCAGTGGGAATTCCGCTGCCATTGCTAAAAAGATCAGAAAGGGAGCATTGTTTTCCCCTGAAATTGTTTAGACGGTAGAGGTTATGAATATCTTTCATCAGTTGCCGGGAGAGCACTTTACGTTTTTTGAGGAGATGGTTACGACTGTCAGGAAGAAGAGTTGTGTCTTCGGCTTTTCTGCCCAAGCTCTTGATTTGTTTTTCCACAGGTTGAGTGAGGGCAGTGAACTCCTGGACATCAAAGAGGGGAGGGACCCAACCATCGACTTCCCATATTCCATTATACTGACCGGAAAAGGCCTTGAGAATCTGTTTCTCCCCATTTTCTGTACGACAGGAAAGGACTCCGAACATCTTTCCCCGTGCTTTCCCGTAGAGGCTATCTGTTTTTAGTTCTTTGTGGAGCAATGTTGTTTTTTTATCAAAATCGATACCCTTTTTATTGGCCAACTGAGCCATCAGTTCCTTTGCCGCATGCATTGCCGGTGTTCGTGGGAGAACATGATTGCAGTTACAGAGGCTGCAATAGCTGCTCAAAAGAGACGTGGAGAAAGGTATGTTGCTGGTATACATATTGTTTGCCGAATATCTCACATCTGGTGAGTGGGTTGGGCAGCAGGAAGTCAGGGCTGCAGGTGTTGCATCATACTTATTCTAAGGTTTTCATCGGCTGCTGCAGTACTCATTTTTCAAGGTGTTGCTGAAAAAGAGAAACTCTTCGCGCCGTAATCATGTTTCCTTGCTATGGACACTATACAATGATATTATTCTTATTGGTAGGGATTATCAATAAGGAGTGCTTCATATATATTGCACTGTTGTTTTACTCTCACTTGGATATGGTTAGCTGTCGCTAACTTGCTGCTATGAATGAAAAATCAAAAGCAATTATAATTGTCAGCCTCATTGTTATCGCTTTGTCCGGGGCCTTTTTATACCAGGGCTATGTCAGTTATAGCAATAGTATTGATCGGGCTATTGCTGGTCAGCAGGCAGAACTCAATTCCACTATTAGCGATCTGGAGGAATTTTCTTTTGCTCCTTACCGCATTCGCATCCAGAATATGCTGAATATCAATCCCAGTATTGTCGAGGCTTTTGCCCGGCGTGACAGGGAGTTGCTCTATCAGGAATCGCTGTCTAAGTATGAGGGGCTGCAGAAAGAAAACGAGTTTTTCCATGTTATGCACTTTCACCTGCCGGATTCTTCCACCTTCCTGCGCATGCATGCTCGAGATTTTTTCGGTGATGATCTGCAGTTAGTCAGGCCCATAATTGATTATGTTCATGCCAACAGGAAACCGAGCAACGGTTTTGAGATCGGCAAACATGGCCTTTTTTTTCGCGTGGTGCAACCGGTTTTTTATGAAAACGAGTATGTCGGTGCTTTGGAATTTGGTATTAACGCCCAGCAGATTCTGCAGAATATCGAGACAAAAACAAACGCTGAGGCGGTTGTTTATCTCTTTGCCGACGATATGCAGAAAATTACTATATTGCGTGAGCTGAGTAAGACGTCCCGCAGGTATGGCCAATACATACTTCTGGTCCAAAAGAATTCCATTTATGAACAGTTACCTCTTGATTTTAATCTGGACAGAGATGACCAGCATGTCACTATTGGTGAGAAGGACTATTCCATCCTGGTTCACCCCATTTTTCGTGACTATCAGGGGAAAGTCATTGGAGGTATTGCTGTAGCCCAGGATATCACCTTGCTTCTGAACGAGAAGGAAAATTTTCTCTTGCGTGGACTGATACTTTCTGCAGTCCTGCTCTTAGTGGCCTTTGCTGCACTCTATTTTACCTTTGGTAAGTTGATGGACAGTTTGCTCTATGAGGTCAGGGAAAGAAAATTGGCCGAAGTTGATCTTGCCTTAGGGCGACAGCAACTGCAGACCATCTTTGACTCATCACCTGCAGCAATTTTTATCCATGATATGGATGGTACCATTCTTGACCTGAACCGGACCATGCTGGAAATGTTCGGAGTGGATAAAGAGGAAGGACTTGCCCTGTCCGTTGCGGATGACTACTCATCCCCGGATAATTCCTCAGAAATGGTGTCTGACTTCTGGCAGAAGGCCAGTGAAGGAGAGCCACAGCAGTTTGACTGGCTGGCTCGACGGCCCCATGATGGTTTTGTTTTTGCCGCTCAGGTGAATCTGGAGAAGATTCTTTTTGGTGACAGGGAGGTGATTTGTGCGACGATACAGGAAATCACGGCCAGAAAGAAGGCAGAAGAAAATCTGGCTTCTGAGCAGGAGCGGTTGGCCGTTACTCTGCGCTCTATTGCAGATGGGGTAATTGCAACCGATGTCGAAGGAAAGGTTGTTTTGTTGAATAAAGTGGCGGAAGAGTTGACCGGTTGGTCCAACGAGGAGGCACAGGGGAAACCTTCTACGGAAGTTTTTAACATTATCAATGAAAAAACAGGGCAGAGCTGTGTAAGTCCGATACAACGAGTGCTGGAGACCGGGAATACCATAGGTCTTGCCAATCACACAGCTCTTGTTGCAAGAGATGGCGGTGTGAGAAGCATTGCCGACAGCGGTGCTCCGATTCGGGACCGGGAAAGTGTCATTGTGGGGGGAGTTCTTGTCTTTCGGGATGTCACCCATGAGAAAAAGATTGAGGAAGAACTTCTCAAGGTGAGGAAGCTGGAGTCCATTGGGGTGCTGGCCGGTGGTATTGCTCATGATTTTAATAATATTTTGTCTGCCATTCTTGGTAATGTAGAATTGGCTGCCTATCGGGTTGCAGAAAAAGATACTAAGACAGCGATTCTGCTCGCTGACGCACAGAAAGCAAGCAAGCGTGCTGCAAAGCTCACTCAGCAGCTACTTACCTTTTCAAAAGGCGGAGTCCCGGTCAGAGAGGTAACCACCTTGCCTGCACTTGTCACTGATTCCGCCGATTTTGTCCTCCATGGCAGCCAGGTTGTCTGTACTTACAGTTTTCCCGATGAACTCTGGATGGTTGATGCAGATGGGGGACAAATTGGTCAGGTTATTCAAAATATCATCTTGAATGCCAAACATGCCATGCCGGAAGGCGGAAGCATTGTGATTTGTTGTGCCAATGTGAAAGATCCGGCAAAAGAGGCTCGCTTGACTGTGGATACAGGAAATTTTGTTCGTATTACCATACAGGATACAGGTACCGGCATCCCACGGGAAATCAGAGATAAGGTCTTTGATCCTTATTTTACAACAAAACAGGAAGGCAACGGACTGGGGCTTGCAATATGTCATTCGATTATCAACAAACATGAGGGATTTCTTACCGTTGATTCTGTCTCCGGCAAGGGGACGACGTTTACCATATACCTTCCTGCTGTATTTTCCTCAGAGACTTTTATAGATGTAGAGCCTGGAGTAACTCCTTCGGTAAAGGGCGCCAGGATTATGGTCATGGATGATGATGAAATGGTGCGAAAGGTAGCAGCAGCTCAACTTACTATCCTTGGTCACGAACCTGTGCTGGTTACAGATGGTGACCAGGCAATCAAAAGATATCAGGAATTGCAGGATTGTGGCACACCAATTGAACTTGTGATTATGGATTTAACCATTCCAGGCGGTATGGGAGGCCAGGAGGCGGCGCAGAAACTCCTTCAGCTTGATCCGCAAGCAAAGCTGATTGTTGCAAGCGGCTATTCAACCGATCCGGTGATGGCCAACTGCCGTGAATATGGTTTCTGTTCTGCCGTGGCGAAACCCTTCGACCTGACCGAATTGTCCAGAGTCATTGAATCTGTTTTGAGAGGAGAATAGAGAAGGCGAGTTGTGAGATCATTTATGGCCACCTTATGTATTCGCTGTCTTGGTATCCTCTGGAGCAGAAAAGAAGTGAGTGTACTCTTTTTTGTTGTGACAAAAAGTTTCTCCTGAAACGCATTCTTATCTATCCCCTCCCTTTTTGAAGAAAACTCCTTACGTTGACCGGTTCATATGCACCACCAGGAGGTGGTGCATATGAACCGAAATCGGCATATCTCTGTTCGTATAATTTTCTCTTTTTCCCTGAATCCATTGATCTCATTGATTTCATAATAAATGAGATCAATGGAACAATCATTGCTGTCTCTTGTTGCTATGGATTCTGTAGAGAACGAGAAGAGATTGCACCAGAGGAGGGTATTACAGCTGCCTGTTGTCTGTTATCCCAGTGAGAGCAGGCTTGCCCCGCAGGACTGGATTTTTGGGCAAACCGTAGATGTAGGCATCTCTGGTTTGCGTATTCGTTTCAGAGGTCCCTGTACTGTGCAGCCAGGTTCTCAGCTTGATTTATTGATCCTGAATTCTGGTGGCTGTGAGGATGTGCAAACAGATATCCCTGCCTGTATTCGGGCTCAAGTCTCCTGGGTGAAGAAGTCGCAGCATGTTTTTGGAGTGGAGTATCTGGAGTGAGTGAGGAGACAGATCTGTTGTTGGCTTTTTGTGTGTGAATAGAACGTGTTGGTTAATGCGTATTTATAGTCTGTAGAGCATTGGTAGATTTTGAAAGATGACAGAAGAAAGGGGGGAAGGATGGGAAAAAGAAAAAAGAATAAAAACCGGATGGCTCGGATTTTATCGATTTGTGCTTTTTTTTTATTTTGGGTGCAGATCTCGTCAGCGATGGCAGCCACCTGGTATGTTGATACTACGGGCGGCGGTGATGGCACAAGTTGGGCATCACCATATGGGGATATCGCAACAGCAGTTGCCAGCGCATCTGCGGGGGATGAGATCTGGGTACAACAAGGTACCTATGCACCTGCCTCAACCATCTATGTTGATAAAGAGCTCAGCATTTATGGTGGATTTGTGGGGACGGAATCCGCTTTGTCGGAGCGGGACTTTGCGGCCAATGAGACTTTGCTGGATGGAGGCGCGCAGGCGTCATATAATCGAATATTCCAGCTCTCAACTTCGTCGAGGTTGGATGGCCTGACTCTTGCTAACGGGTCGGCAAGCGCTGCAGGAGCGCTTGCGATCTCTGGTGTAACTAGTCCTATAATTTCTCATTGTAAATTTTTCAATAACACTGCAACCGCCACAGGTAGCGGCAGTGTGGGCTACGACGGTGGTGGAGCTGTCAAGATCTGGACCAGTACACCGCTGTTTTCGAACTGTATCTTCGCCGGTAATACGGCTGATTATGGTGGCGCTGTGAACCTGTACAGCGGTGCAGCAACATTTATCAATTGTACCTTTACCAACAACACCGCCATAAATGGCACTGCAATATATAACTATGGAAACTCAACTCAAACCATCTACAATAGCATCTTATGGAACGGTCCCCCTGTTGTAGCTGGAGCTATTGCCAGCAGTTATGGAGCCGGTTGGACTGAAAGTAATAATATATACACTGGTTACCCGGATCCTCTAATGGTGGATGCCGCTAACGGTAATTTTCATATTCAACCTGGCTCTCCTTGCATAGATGCAGGAAC
>JAQYVF010000148.1 GCA_030145625.1 Desulfocapsa sp.
GACCAGAGGATTCTGGGACAGACCTACTATGCATGTGTGATACTGGGGGAAGGGTTTATGCATATCAAGAGGCATTTTTATCGGGACTATCTCCTGGATGCTCTGGATCATGGGAATGCCAAATCCATCTACTCTGTCAATTATCCCCGTCTGAGTTATGGGCCCGGACAGAGATATCTGGCCAAGGGAGCATTTATCATAGAACATACCGGATCCGGGACCAAGAAATTACCTGATCCTGCAACCTGGATAGTCCCGCACCTCTAAGAGCTGCTAGCTGTTGGAATGAGTTTTGAAAATAAACGTAAATCCCTCTGCAATAAGAGATACTCCTTTACACCATGAAAAGGAAAAGTCCTGCTAAAGCAAAAAGAAAACCAAAAGGAATAATCAGGGCCTTTGAGTTGAAAACCCTTTCTGTAAGGGGGCGCTCAATGACCTTGTAAGTGGCATATAGTGATGCCAGTAATCTCCGCCCAATACCGTGAGTGTTTTCAAGGTGTAGGTACTGTCTGAACTTATCAGGCGGAGAGCTTCGTATGAATATTGCCACCCCAGTCATTCTTGGATATTCGGGACTATACGTCCTGCCCCTGAGGAACAATCTGTACCCGGGCAAGCTCAGCATGGGAGGAAAGCACCGAGGCACTGACATCCTGAAAGAGGATGGAGCGTTGCAGATTCTTGGCTATTAATTCTCGTTTCATGGTAAGGGGTATGGACTACACGGCCTCTGGAGATCATCGATGTAAGAGGCTGAAATAATCTCAGGGGAAGAGAGGTGTCTGGAACCGGGGAGTGGTCAGTGCTCTTGTTCTGCGGTTTTTTTAGTGGGTACTGATTGTTGGGGGGAAAGGTGAAACTCCTTTTTATTTCTCACGTGATCAATTTTTACAGATTGAATTGCTTTATCTGTATCTGTCAATCACGTGAGAAATAGCTGAAGAGTTTAGAAGCGGTAGGCGATACCCATTCCGATGAGCCACGGGTCGATATCCACATCTGTCTGTACAGTGGTGCCAAGGGCTTGGACAGTGACGTCTGTATTCAGCCATATCTTTTTGACGTCAAAGTTTATGGCCCAGTTTTCATCGATTCCTATGTCAAAACCGACCTGCAGGGCTAAACCGAATCCGTTGTCATAGTCAATGTCATTGGCAACGCCTGAATCTGCATTAAAGAACACGGTGTAATTTACACCTGCGCCAATATAGGGACGAAAACGACCGTCAGGAAGAAAGTGATACTGCGCTGTCAGAGTGGGCGGTAAGAGATATACATGTCCGAGATCGAGGTCGCCTGCAGCAGTGTTGACCGCATTGACATCGTTTTTGGCCACTGCAAGAGTCAGTTCCGTTGCAAAATTATTTGTGAAAAAGTAGGTGAAATCAAGGTCAGCTGTAACGCTGTCGTCAACTTCAGCTTTGCCGCCGATTACGGTAATGTCGGAACTGCTGTCATCGGGTACTACTCCTAACAGGCGGGCCCTTATTAACCAGGGGCTCTTGCCTTCCTCGGCCATTGCCGTCAGGGGTAAAATGGTGGTCGTAATAAAAATAGACAGAACCATAATCAATACTACCTTTGTGTGACTTAAAACATTCATTTCAACTTCTCCCAGTTAAAGGGGTTGTAAAGCACCTGGTTGAAGCCATATCCTAGCCTCAGAGTGCTTCGTTAAGTTATGGTATTAATAATTATTGCACAAAGAACTGTTTTGATCAAATGCTAAAAATCATATCGTGGCCACATTTTTTCACAGGTCTTTGCTGGATGACGTTTCGGCATTGGAATAACAACAGATTATGGTTATAAGATGACTTTTTATGCTGTTTTGTAGACTGTAACAATTAATCGTGCTACGGTCAGTCATCCCTGGCCTTCTCTTCCAGTTCAACGCACTTGAGCAGGAGATCGTTGCTGGAGTCATGGGTAATCACAACGTCCATCCCTCTGGTTGATTCATTTTGTTCTATGAGCGCATGAAAACCACAACTGAATGAGTTGACAATAATTCCGGCGTTGCTTCCCACGCAGACCTCTGCTTTGAGGATTTTGTCGGCCTGATGCCTTACTGCAAGTCCAAGTAATCGATCATGCACTTCCCGTGCGAGTGAGAATTCATGCATGGTCGGAATACCTTCTGTTGATATCACTGTTCATCGGCTTGTTCGTTTAGATATTGTTTGTTATTCTAGTGTTATAGGTCGTATTTAAAATAGGAGGAGCATATCCCTTCATCTGATATCATGCAGGGACCGATCGGATTATCCGTGGTACAGGCCATACCGAAGGATGGGCAATCCGGAGGCAGGCTTTGCCCGGAAATAATAGCGTTACATTGACACAATCCATCTTCCAGGCCTTCGGAAAAACGGATATTAAACCTTTTTGTTGCATCATAGAGGGAAAGTTCATCCCGGATGACAAAACCACTTTGCCGGATGCTGCCCAGGCCTCGCCACATGGTGTCGACAGCAAAAAACACCTCCGAGACCATCTCTCTGGCCTGTAATGTTTCTTCGGATGAATAAAGAAAAGCAGAGGTGTCATCGAAAAATGACTCACCATTTTTGATTTGCCTGACAAGGCTGACAATACCGCCAAGGATATCTGTCACTTCAAAACCTGCAAGACAGCAGGGTATCTTATGGTCCCGGCTGATGGCGGTATAGGCCTCTGTGTCGGAAATGGTGTTGAAGTGATCGGAACTGAGCAGGCCTTGGATGTTGAGGTCCGTGTCGTGTATGAGAAAATCAATGGTTGGCGGTAACAGTCTGATGGATGGAACGACGCAGAAGTTATCCAACCCGCGTTGTGCAGCCACAAGAATAGTTTCAGCAACACTTGGTGCCGTTGCTTCAAAGCCCACTGCCGGATAAACTACTGTTTTATTCGGTTCGCCCTCGGCAATATCAAGGGCATCCATGGGGGAAGATGTTATCTCCACATGGGCGCCTGTATTCCTGATGGACTCCAGTGATTCACTACTGCCTGGAACTCTGAGCAGGTCATCACAGACTGCGGTAATGACATCTGGCTGAATGGCAATTTTGATAAAGGCGTCGATATGTCCTGCCGGCATGACGCAGACGCTACAGCCCGGACCGGCAACAATATCTAAGGCATCAGGCAGCTGCTGCAAAATACCATGACGCAGAATGGTGCGATTCTGTGTCCCGCAGGCAACCATTAATCGTAAGGGACGATCCACCATATCATGCAACTCTTTGAGCAGCATTTTCTGAAGATCTTTATCAGTTGACATTCTATTTACCTCTTCACTGCAGGTGGAAATTGAACAAATTTCCCCTGGAGATATACTGTATGTTTTTAAGAGCTATGAAGGCAAATTGCAGGGTGAAGGCCTCCGGTTTTAGTCCTGTTCGGACGCTTCGGCCTCGGTTTTCATAGCCTTGTAGCTTTCAGATTCGGTGATTTTCTTTTCTTCAATCTTTTCGATTTCAGCCCGAGTCAGATGAAATTGTCCGCAAGCCGGACAGGTTCCATCAAATTCATCTCCCACGGCCCTGGCCTTGAGCTCTTCAACTGTCATATGATCAAGCTTGCCACATGCCCCACTGGGATTCTCTGCACGTACCTGAGATCTTTTTTTATCCGGCATAAGCGCCTCCTGTGTTGATACTGTTTTCCCAAATGGTGGAAAAATATTAAGTGAAACAGATCTGTTAACTGATGAATGAAACAACGCATGGCGGGTGAGACAGTTTTCTTACCCGCCATGTTTGCCGATTGATAAATGGCATCTAATTGACGATTTTATCAATCTCCGTTCCTTCAGGGTCGACAATGCTAATTGCTACAGGGATACCGCCATCCAGGCGGTGAGTTGCACAAGACATTCAGGGGTCGTAGGCCCTGACGGCCATCTCCACCTGATTAAGTAAGCCCTCGTTATAGACACCATCTTTTATAAGGGTTGTCGCCGCCTGTTTCACACTCATATTCATTGGTGCAATGTTGTGCGTCGTTCCCACGATAAGATTTGCACTTGTAATGCATCCGTTATCATCGGTTGTATAATCGTGGATGAGCGTACCTCTTGGCGCTTCAACTATCCCCACTCCTCTTCCAGCTTTCGGCTCAGCTTTTGCTCTTACATTCGGGTCGGTAATGCCTTCCCACTCGAGCAGTTCAATTGTGCGTTCACAGGCATAAATAAGCTCAATCAGCCTGGCGTAGTGATAAAGCAGGGTCTGCTGGGCCGGACGGCCAAAGGCGCTGCGAAAGGCCTCAAGGGCTGCCTGGGCCTTTGGAGTAGAGATTTTATCGCAGACATTAATTCTGGCAAGGGTGTTGGAGCGGTAGATACCCTTTGGCTGGGCCAGGTCCATATCAAAGCCTTCATCCCAGGACTTTGCATAGGGCATTTTTGAGTATCCCCATGGTTCTACATGTTCACCGATATAATTGGCGTACTCTTCTCCTTCGAAGTCCACATAGGTTCCGTCATTTTTCATCAGCCTTTGTATTCCGTCATAAAGCCGAAGGGAGCCATCTTCACGGTCTACTGTTCCCAGGAAACCGGTATTAATCACACCAAGTTCTCCGATAACATCCATGTATTTTGCAAAGACATTGTTGATGGCAAAATCCAGGGCAAAAGTGGAAAAGTCAAGCAGGGTTCGGGTCCCCTCAAGGAGTTCTTTCCTTTCCGCTTCAACCATCGGCTTGGCAAAGCCTCCGACCACACCGGCAACGGGGTGGATTGCTTTGCCGGCAAATTTATCAAGCATCATCTGACCGAGTTGGCGCATCTTGACCACCTGTGTGGCAAGTTCAGGGGCCGCCTTGACGACTCCCATGACGTTGCGAACAGAGTAATCTGCATCAGGACCAAGGACAAAATCAGGAGATGCCAGAAAAAAGAAGTGCAGAATTTTGTCATTGATATGCGCCATCACCTGACACATTTCCCGGAGTTTATAGCCGGTAGCAGTCGGGGTGACACCAAAGGCACCATCAACAGCCTTGTTTGAGGCAAGATGATGCATCCACGGACAAATACCGCAGATACGGTTGACGATACGGGGCACTTCTTCCGCAGGTCTTCCTTCAATAAATTTTTCAAACCCACGAAGAGACTGAATGTGGAGAAAGGCATCCTCCACATTGCCGTCATCATTCAGATGAATGGCAATTTTTGCGTGCCCTTCAATGCGGGAAACCGGTGCTATGTTTAATACTTTTCCCATTTCAACCTTCCTCCTTCTCAACTTGTTTTTTCATGGGACGCAGTATTCCGTGTGCTCCTGAGAACCTTAGAATTGAACGACGATCCATAACTGATTTGTAATCAATGCCGTTACTTGCCAGGGCATTCATCATGTCGAGCAGTTGGTTGCCGTCCTTGCGTACAGGGCCAAAACAGCCACGACACGGAACTCTGGTACTGATACACCTGGGTGCTCCCCGTGTGGCACAACCTGCTGCGGTCACTGGGCCCATGCATAGGTAGCCCTGCTCCAGCAGGCAACGCATTTCATCAATGGGGGCCCCTGGCTCAAACTCAGCATTTTCGAGAAAACGCCTCACCATATTCACCGCCCCTTTGCCTTCTCTTTTGGTAGGGCAGGTGTCGCAGACACTTTTACCCGGCAGGACCGGATCCCTCCCCTCGACAAGGGAAACGATGACCTCTGCAATAAGTTCAGGATTTGGAGGACAGCCCGGCAGCTGCATGTCGATCTTTACCTTTTCATCACAGGCATAGACTCGATCAAGGGGTGCAGGGACTTCCACATTAGGAATTTCCGCACCCGGATCGGTGGTTATTGTGTTAAATATTCCTTTCCAGCTATCGGCCCGATCCTGGCCATTCATCAAGGCAGGAATGCCCCCGTGGGTTGCACAACTGCCAAGAGCAATCAGCACCGTGCACTTTTTACGCATCTCTTCCAGGACTTCAAGGTGTTCATGATTACTCACTCCACCTGTGACAATACCGACAACAGCATCCGGAATTGTCAGGGTTACCCCTTCTCCACACTGACCAAAATATTTATGATCCATGAGAACCGGAGCGTGCACAATATCCAAAACTTCAGTTATAATTGGAACGAGATCTTCGCCGATATTCAGGATGGCAATTTCACACCCTGAACAGGATCCCAACCACTCTATAGCAGTAGTTACTCCCATCTCTCTCTCCTCTATGTGGTTTGGGCTTCTTGACTGTTCACAGGGCCTAACTGCTTGATACGTGCTGTCATCTCAGTTACGGCTGCAACAAATTTATCCGGCTCGGCGGATGAGACCCAGGTCAACTTGACTCTCTCCGGCTCATAGCCGAAATCTTCCAACAATTCGCTCACCATATCTGAACGATCCAACGCTTTATAATTACCATCCAGGTAATGACATTCGCCGAGGTGTCAGCCAAGTATCATGACCCCGTCAGCACCTTGAGACAGTGCATTCATGACAAACTCAGGGTGGACCATGCCTGAACACATTACCCGTACAATCCGTACGTTATGTGGGTACTGCATCCTGGCAGTCCCTGCGAGATCAGCTGCGGCATAGGAGCACCAGTTGCAACAGAATGCAACGATTTTAGGCTCAAAATTCATGTGATCTACTCCTTTTATGTGAGTGTAGCTTTATAAGTTCATCCCTGGAGGACCTTATGCCAGCCTCTGCGATATCGGCAGGGCTTCCCGAAGGTCCTCCAGGTTGTTCGTTTTTAAATTCAGGCTGCCAGAGCCGCCCGAACCTGAGCATTGATCTGTTCCATTGTGAAGCCGGCAACATACACACCTCTTTTTGGGCATGTGCCCTGGCAGAGGCCGCAACCTTTACACTGGGCTTTGTTTACCAGGATTACTTTCCCCATGTCGGCACCATCGGCTGCCTTCTTTTCCACAAGGGTGATTGCATGGTATGGACAGACATCGACACAGAGGGCGCAACCGTCACAATGTGTGTCATCCACAGTCGCCTTGATGGCATCCAGGGCGATCTCTTTTTTAGAGAGCAGAGTGAC
>JAQYVF010000152.1 GCA_030145625.1 Desulfocapsa sp.
AACCTGACCTACAACCTGCACTTCGGTTACCTTGCCAGCGGAGACTTCTTTAAACTTGGTTCAACTGATCCAGGCTTAGATACCAACGATATTACTCTGCTGTACAACAACTTGAGCATGACCTTCTAAGAATCTTTTGATTCAAGAATCACTGCTTAGTTATCCCCTGTCGCGTTTCAAGCGACAGGGGATTTTTTATTGCAGGTAACGGCCCAACAGCACGGCAGCTATACCCAACCAGACTGATTCACAGAGCGGGCTTTAGGCTCGCAAGTCTGATCATGCGAATTTGCGGCACACCAAAACCTTTTCTCCTTCAATGTGATTTTATGGAATTTGAGAGAGCCACCCAGAGCAAAGCCGAACTACAGGCCGCTCTAAAAAAGATCCGGCGAAATCCCCATGCAAACGTCAACAAGGGGAAGCTGATCCTCTCTCCTGAAGTGTTCACCAGCGCAGGGAGCGAAACCAATATCGTCATCAGCCCCTTTTCCATCATTGACTGTACAGGGTCAATCCACATCGGCCCCTGGTGTAATTTCGGAGCTCGCAGTCGCATCTACACCCATGACCACTGCCACCAAGGCAGGGTGCCGCTGCTGACTCTGCAGGAAAAATATGGTGTCATCTGGCAGGACAAATACATAGGCAAGGATGTCTGGATCCATGAAAATGCCAGTGTCCTCTACCAGGCCTCTATTCTTCCAGACGGTTTTATCCTTGGTGCAGGCTCCGTACTGACCAAAAACCCTGGTCCGTATGAGATATGGGCAGGAGTCCCGGCAAAGAAGATCGCTGACCGCAAAGATCTCTCTCCAACTGAAATTGCGGCCTGTTTCCAAAAACCTCAATTCAACTTACAGGAATATTTACAACTGGAAAAACTTGAAGAGAATAAATTTTAACTTCCCTTTCCTCCTGTTTGCCAATAGATTACTATAGTTTTTTAGGATATTCTCACGACTGCAGCCTATCATAATTCTGACTAAACAATTTACTGGTACAATTCATCTCTCCCATGCCTGACTCCCCCATTTATAATATCCTCATGTATTCCCATGACACCTATGGGCTGGGGCACATCAGACGTTCCATGGCCATTGCCAGTCATCTTTCCGGGAAAGAAGTCAACATCCTCATCCTCACCGGCTCCCCCATAGCTGGTCGTTTCACCCTTCCTGAGCAGGTAGATTTTGTCCGCATCCCCGGAATGATCAAAAAGACCAACGACGAATACCATTCTCTCTCCATTCGCATAGATCCCAATCAGGCCCTGACCATCAGAAAAAACATTATCGCAGCCACAGCCAAGGCCTTTAAACCCGATCTTTTTATCGTTGACAAAGAACCGCTTGGTCTGAAACGAGAAGTCCTCCCTACCTTAAAGTGGCTTCGAAAATTCAGCCCTGCCACCAAAACGATACTCGGCCTTCGTGATATCCTTGACGATGCTCCTGTGGTCTGCAAAGACTGGATGGAAAAAGATGTGTACCGCTACCTGGAAGAACTTTATGACGAAATCTGGGTGTACGGCAACCAGGAGATCTACGATCCAATTTCCGAGTACCAGATTCCCTCTCAACTGGAACCAAAGATTCGTTTTACCGGCTATATCCCAAGAAAACACTGGTCACCAAGCGTGCGGCGCAAAACCAGAAAACGATACCGAATCCTGGATGAGGACACCTTTATTCTTATCACCACCGGTGGTGGCGGAGATGGTTGTGAACTCCTTGACCATTACCTTTCCATGCATGATTTTTTCCCCACCTCCCTCCCCTTTAAATCCTTGATTATCACCGGTCCCTTCATGCCTAAATCCAGCCGGGAACTCATCAAGGGGAGGGCCAAACGATACGGCATAAAGTCTCTTCCTTTTCACCCACGCATGGAACAGCTGATTGCTGCCGCCGATCTCGTCATCTCTATGGGCGGCTATAACACCATCTGTGAAATCCTCAGCCAGCAGACCCCGGCGCTCATCATTCCCCGGGAAACACCAAGAAAGGAACAACTGATTCGTGCCGAAAAATTAACAGAACAGGGACTGAT
The DNA here is from genome assembly GCA_030145625.1 of Desulfocapsa sp. Lineage (GTDB taxonomy): Bacteria > Desulfobacterota > Desulfobulbia > Desulfobulbales > Desulfocapsaceae > Desulfocapsa. The sequence goes on from JAQYVF010000152.1 coordinate 2,053, forward strand.
TGACTATCTCCCCTGGAAGAAAGTCTCGGCCCAGCTCCTTCGAGAAAAGATCTTCACCATTCTTGGCAAGAGTGAGGCCTTTCAAAACAGTATGGCATCCTTTCAACTCTCAGGTCTGGACACCATGCGCAACAGAGTAGAACATTTCAGAGATCTCTCATGAATGCGGCCACCTCCCCGTCGACCCTTGGCTATATCCTGAAAGGATACCCTCGTATTTCAGAAACCTTTATCTCCAACGAGATACTTCTCCTGGAACAACTGGGATATCGACTGCACCTCTTTCCCATGCGCCACCCCAGGGAAAATTTCTGTCACGATTCTGTCAAACAGATCAAGGCCAAAGTAGACTACCTTCCCACAGAACTCTTGTTGGACTTTCCCCGCCTGCTCCTCCCCAACATCTTTCTTACAGCAAAACGTCCGGCCCAATTTCGACAGGGCCTGGCACTTGCAGGCCTGCGCTATAAAAGGAATGGAAATCTTGCCACCTTTAAACACCTGCTCCAGGCTGGATTTCTCACCAATAACCACCTCTTGAAAGATCCATCCCTGACCCATCTTCACGGACATTTTGCCCATTCTCCCACGTCAGTGACCATGTTTGCCTCCCTGCTTTCCGGCCGCTCATTCAGTTTCACGGCCCATGCCAAGGATATCTACACCTCGAACCCTGGACAACTTCTGGAAAAAATCAAGTTGGCAAGCTTTGTGGTCACCTGTACCGACTACAACCGTCGTTATCTTGAGCAACTGTCCCAAGACACGAAGACCCCTATTTATTGTATTTATCACGGGATTGACCTTAATCTTTTTTCCCACACAACCGATCATAGCGAATGCACCCCCCCATACAAGCTGCTGACCATTGCCAGGATGACTGAAAAAAAAGGCCTCCCCACCTTGTACAAGGCCTTACAGATTCTAAAAGACAAGGGGTTTCAGTTTAGCCATACGCTCATTGGGGACGGAGACGATCGTGATAAACTGCTGCAACTCATCACTGATCTCGGCTTGGATGACTGCTGCCGCTGGCTCGGTACCAGGACTCACACAGAGGTCCTCAAACAGTTTGCAGAGAGTGATCTCTTTGTCCTGGCATGTGAAATTGCAGCCAACGGAGACAGGGACGGAATTCCCAATGTCCTGGTTGAAAGTCTTGCCATGGGTGTACCGGCGCTGTCGACAACAGTGTCAGCCATTCCTGAGATCCTCATTCACGGAGAGACTGGAGTAACCGTAGCATCAGGTGATCCCCATATCATGGCAGGAAACATTGAGAAGATTTTAATCAATAAGGAGCTGAGAAAAAAGATAATCCAGGGAGGTACTCAGCATACCAGACAATCTTTTGACAACCGATCCCTGATATCTGAGCTTGGTGCTATCTTTGCAAAACAACTGGCACGCAACAAGGAACACGCCCTGTCCCCCTCACTGCACGGCTCCTGAGCCTTGCTACGCGATTATGCGCATCTGCTTTTACGCCCCTTTTAAACCTCTGGGTCATCCTCACCCCTCCGGAGATCTTATCATCGCTACCGGTTTGTATGACTTTCTTGTCTCACGCGGCCACCAGGTTATGGTCGCCAGCACTCTGCGCAGCAGATGGATCTATTGGAAACCCTGGCTTTTCCCCTGGATTATCAAGGACTACATCACAACTTGCGCCCGTATCCGTGATTTTTCCCCTGATCTCTGGCTAACCTATCACAGCTATTATAAGGCACCCGACCTCTTAGGCCCCTCACTCTGCAAAAAATTCAACCTTCCTTACTGCATTTTTCAGGGGATCTATTCCACCAAACAACGGCGCAGCCTCAGAGGATTCCCCGGTTTCCACCTCAATCGTCGGGCCCTGCGCCATGCCACTCAACTCTTTACGAACAGACTTCTGGATCAGAAAAATCTCCTCCGAATCCTTCCCAATGAGCGTCTCGCTTACATCAAGCCAGGTATTTTCCCTGAACAATTCTCCTTTGACCAGGAAGCCAGGTCCCTGATGCGCAGAGAGTGGCAAACAGGAGACGAACCGGTACTCCTCAGTGCGGCAATGTTCCGTCCAGATGTCAAGACCCGTGGCCTTCTCTGGCTCATCACCGCACTGAGCAAACTGGCCAAACAGGGTATCCCCTTCAAACTGATCATTGCAGGAGACGGCAGTGAGCGAGAGTCCCTGATTGCACATGCCCAAAAGAATCTCCCCGGACGTGTCCTTTTTGTGGGGCGAATCAAACGGGAAGCGATGTTTCGTTTCTATTCCGGCGGAGACCTCTTTGTCTTTCCCGGTATCAGGGAATCACTGGGAATGGTCTTTCTTGAAGCCCAGTCCTGCGGCTTACCGGTGATCGCCTTTGATAACGGTGGTATTCCTGAAGTTGTTGAACAGGGAAAAACCGCATTGCTCACAGAAGCTTTTAACGAAGACGCCTTCAATGATGCTGTACTGAGCTTGCTCCTTGATGCCCCGAAACGCCAAGAAATGGGAAATGCAGCCACCAGGCATGTACGCACCCACCACGACCTGCACAGCAACTACCTCAATTTCGAGAAAATCCTGATCCAACATGCACAGACTACTTAAGCAACAGGCCACTCAAGTTTCCATGCCCACAGTTCTGGCCCTCTTACGCCACGGAAAAACCCTGTGGAACGAGGAAGGAAGGGTTCAGGGCCGAAAAGACTCGCCACTCTCTCCCGAAGGAATTAGCCAGGTCCGGGAATGGAGTCGCTTCCTCAGCAACTATGAGATTCACCATATCATAGCCAGCGATCTGGGCAGGGTTCAGGAAACAGTGGCTCTCCTGCAAAAGCATCTTGACAAGGTCTCCATAGAATGGAATCCTGCACTCCGGGAACAATCCTGGGGTGAGTGGGAGGGAAAGACCGTTAGCGAACTCAAAGAGACGCAGGGAGAAGAACTGGAAGCCCAAATCCGAGCCGGTTGGGATTTTCGTCCCCCTGGTGGAGAGAGCAGAAGAGAAGTATTGCAGCGTGCCCTGCCCGTGATTTACAAGGCAATGGAACAGTGGCCGGGAAAACAACTCCTTGTTGTCTGCCATGAAGGGATAATCAAATCTCTGGTCTATCACCTGGCAGGAAGATCCTTTCTGCCCGAAGAGAAGACAATCTTGCAAAAACGAGAACTGCACTTGCTTTACGGCAATGGCAGTGAGTTGAATATTGGTCCACTGAACATTTTGAAAACCAAGAAAAAAAGGATAGAACAGCGATCATGAAAATTGCCTGCTACTGTCAACACGTGCTCGGTATAGGACATTTTCATCGCAGTCTCGAAATCTGTCGGGCCCTGGCCAATACCCATGAAACAGTTATGATACTCGGAGGTCCTGAAGTGCCTCTGCCAAAAACAGCAGTCCGCTTCTTTAAGCTCCCCGGTCTGCAGATGGACAAGGAGTTTCGCCACCTCCTTCCCTGTCAGAAAGGAGAGGATCTGGAAACAATCAAGTTGCAGCGAAGCCAGAAACTCTTTGACTTTTTCGCTGATTTTCAACCCGATATCTTTCTCGTAGAACTCTACCCCTTTGGCCGCAAGGCCTTTCGTTTCGAACTCGATCCTATCCTCAATGGTATTGGTGACGGGAGTCTCCCTCACTGCCTCCGCCTCTGCAGTCTGCGTGACATCCTTGTGGAAAAGAAAGACAAACAAAAATACGAAAAACGAGTCCTGAACATCCTTAACAGCTCATTTGACGGTATGCTTATCCACTCGGATCCTGCCTTCATTCCGCTGGAGACAAGTTTTGAGAAAACTGATGCCATTACAGTTCCACTGCACTACACCGGTTTCATCGCCCCACAACCTAAGAATCCAGGAAATGGAATGGGGATACGACAGGACCTGAAGCTGCAAAGCGACGACAAACTCATCGTAGCCAGTATCGGCGGGGGAAGCGTTGGTGCGGAACTCCTCCGCGCCACTGTAGAAGCGGTTTCACTTCTCGACAGCGACAACTCCATGTGTGTTCATCTTTTCACCGGCCCGTATAGCGATCCGGGTTTACAGGATGAACTCCGAAAAAGAGCTAACGGCCATATTACCATCCATGACTTCTGCCCCAACTTTCCCGATTGGCTGGAAGCTGCTGACCTGTCCATTTCCATGGCCGGGTACAATACCTGTATGAATCTCTTGGCAGCCGGCATTCCCGCTCTACTCTACCCCTTTGCCCAAAACCGTGAACAGCGTCTACGGGCATCAGCATTTTTTTCCACAGCTCCCTTTGCTCTCCTGGAAGAAATGGACCTGGCGCCAGTACGCCTGGCAAAACAGATCAAAAAAATGCTGCGCCTACCGAAACAGAAAAGCCAGGCCAATCTTTACGGGGCCGCAACAACTGCAGAGCTCATCGGTGATTCCACCGCCTGGAGCAAAGAGATCCCATGATAGTTGCCTCTCTTTATAAAAAACTGCCGGCAGACACGAAAAAACGCCTCCAACGTGCCCTAGACAGAGGACTGGCAAAGGGACAGGGGAAGGCCGAAATTTTCTTTCGCGCCGATGACATTGGCGTACAAGGAAAACAATTTGATCAATTAATACAGATCTTTCTTGCCGCTAACCTCCCCCTCTGCCTTGCCGTAGTTCCCAGTTGGCTGACCCCCACTCGTTTTGAAAATCTCCTCACCCTCACAGGAAAGCACACTTCACAGTGGTGCTGGCACCAGCACGGCTGGCTTCATCGCAATCATGAGTCCGAAGGAAAAAAGCAGGAATTTGGGCCTGGCCGTCCGGCAACAGAGCAGTACTCCGATC
>JAQYVF010000026.1 GCA_030145625.1 Desulfocapsa sp.
TACAGTTTGGTTGAACAGATCATCTGTGATTTGACAGGTGCCGAAGCTGCACTTGTTGTGAACAATAATGCTGCTGCAGTGCTTCTTGCTTTGAATTCCTTGGCCTTTGGTAAAGAGACTATCGTTTCCAGGGGGCAACTTGTGGAAATAGGAGGTTCATTTCGTATTCCCGATATCATGACTCGTAGTGGCGCTACCCTCGTTGAGGTTGGTGCCACCAATCGTACCCATCTTTTTGACTATGAGCAGGCAATTACCGAGGAAACGGCGTTGTTGCTCAAAGTTCATACCTCTAATTTTCGTGTAATTGGTTTTACCTCTGAAGTTTCAGCAATAGACCTGGTCGCTCTCGGTCAAAAACATACTATTCCTGTTATGGAAGATCTTGGTAGTGGATCTCTGCTCGATCTTTCTCCTTGGGGGCTTCCCAAAGAGCCTACCGTTCAGGAGATTGTGAAGGCCGGAGTGGATGTGGTGACCTTTAGTGGCGATAAATTACTTGGCGGACCGCAGGCAGGGGTGATCGTAGGGCGAAAGGAAATTATAACCCGCATCAAGAAAAACCCAATGAATCGGGCTCTTCGTATTGATAAGTTTACTCTTGCTTCCTTGGAATCTGTCCTGCGTTACTATTACGATCTGGAAAAAGCCAGGGAGAAGGTGCCCACCCTTGCCCTGCTGACTCTTGCTCCTGAACTGATTAAGAAGAAAGGGCAAAAGATCCTTCGTCGTTTGGGAGGAGCCAGGAAAGTCGGAGATAGGATTAAACTCTTGCCAGCTGTTTCTAAGGTTGGGGGAGGGGCAATGCCAGAGCATGGTCTTGACAGTTGGTCTTTGGTCCTCCAGCCTGGGCAGGATGGTGCAAGTACGCTGGAAAGACGCTTTCGGGCCCTCCCTGTTCCCCTTATCGGAAGGATAGAAGAGGAAAAAATGGTTCTTGATCTGAGAACTATCCTTGATGATGACCTTTCTATCCTTGTGGAGACGTTGCAGAACTTTCTGAAGTGGGAGCAGGCAAGCTGATGTTTGGTTATTTTCAGCATGAGGCCGTTAAGGGGCTTGAAAAAAATGATTTTTTTCATTTTTCCCAAGAGTTCAGGCAGATTGTTCAGGAACATGTACCTACAGTTCAGGAGATTACTTTTCTTGACCCACCCAGGCAGCAACCAGCGGTTCATACCGATGAAGGAGAGGAGGAAAAAAAGTGGCGTGATGCCATGGAAGGTGCTGTGAGGCTGGGTAGTCCCATGCTTGCAGATGATATACTGTTCCTTCCTTTTCCTGTTGGAGAAGAATTTGTTATTGCCCGGTTGAAGGGCTTGGATGAGTTTCTGGTAAGAAAGATTGGTGGGGACTGGGTTGATGGTCTCTGCACACTACTGCTTCGTGAGTTTTTACTGATTAAACGTGCCTGTATCGATTCTCTGACCGGACTGCTCAGTAGTTTGCATCTGGAGGAATATCTTGATTCCAGGGAGCGGTTCCGGGAAGGTGTGCTGTTTCTGATTGCTGTATATCCTAAAGGTTCAAGCTCGTTTCAGGCCAAAAAATATCAGTCTCACACTGTTTCGCTCTTGAAGAGTTTTGTTGAAGGTCGCTTTCCACTCTATTATCTGGGGCAATCGTGTTTTGGGATCGTGTGTGAAAACTGTGATTCTGAATTTGTCTCCGGTTTTGTTCCTTCACTGGTGGATTTTTTAAAAAGGGAGCGCTGTTATCGTGTTCATGTTGGCAGTGCTGCCATAAGTTCTGTGGCAGGGAATTCCGATTCTGAAAAAGCACTTTCTTCTGAGGAAGTGATGAAAAAGGCCTGGGCAGCCCTGCATGTTGCCAGTAAACGTGGCCCCTTTGCCTTTTGCAATTATACCTCCATAGAAGATGCGGCAGAACACCCCTTTGCCTCGCCGGCTCTCCGTCTGTCTCGCTGGTTGCAGAGAATCACCCGTAATGTTGATACGTTTTCCCTGCTTCAGTTTGATTCCGAAGACCAGCTTTTGATAGATGCAGTGGCAGAGCTTTCGGAAGAAGGCGTAGAGTATTTCGTTGATAGCGATGCCGTATTTCTCATGTTACCGGAAAAAGTAGGGGCGAGTGCAGGTAAAGTAGGGGAGGATATACTTCTTCTGCTTGAAAAGAAGAAAAAAGATCTATCCGTGAATGCAGGTGTCAGTTCTTTTCCTTCCATTGATTTTCGTAAATCCGAGCTGTTGATTAATTGCCGTAAGGCGCTTCTGCATGGAAGTTTTTTAGAGCCGAGTGGCGTGGTTCATTTTGATGCCGTCAGTCTTAATATCAGCGGTGATATCTATTACGGAGATGGCGATTTGGTTCGGGCCGTCAAGGAGTATCGAAGGGGATTGCTTCTTGATTCGAACAATGGGAACCTGCTTAATAGTCTTGGGGTCTGTTATGCTCAGATGAATCGGCATAAGGAAGCCGTTAACTGTTTCAGTAAGGCTTGTGTGAGCAGAGAAGATCAATTTATGGCCTACTATAATCTTGGTCTTGAACAGCAGCTCCAAGTAGAGAATTTACAGGCCATTGATTCTTTTACCAAGGCCCTTGCGCTTCCCATGCAAGAGGAGAGAGAGGAGACAGCGAGAAAGGATATACTGTTTCAGCTGGCTGTACTTTGTGTTGAGGAGGGTCTGTACGAAAAAGGCCTCGAGCTTTTGTTGTCCTGGTATAAGTCGGAAAGTGAGAGTCCGAGGAGTGGAAAGGCAGCGCGTTATCTTGGCGAATCATATTATCGCGTGGGAATGTATCGAGAGGCCATGACCTGGCTGCAGCGTGCCATGCGCTATGATGAATATGATGCCGAGGTCCTGGGGCTTCTTGGAGAGCTTTATTTAAGAGAGAATGAGGGGGACGATATTGCTTTGAGATTTTGCGAAAAGAGCGTCGAGCTGAGTCCTGATTCCTTCAATTTGAAAATACGACTGTCCAGAGCTCAGATCCATTGTGGAGATTTTCAATCTGCCATAAAAAATTTACGCCCCTGTCTCCGTAACAGAAAATTTCGACCGAAAGCTCTGCTGCAAAGGGGAATTGTCACCCAGGAACAGGGAGATCTGAATGCGGCCCAAAAATGGTTCACAAAAGCAGTGTCTTGTGCAGGCGCCGATTCCGGAACAGTGAAGCAGGCCCACCACTATTTGAATAAATTGAAAAAGTAAGGTATTTGTAAGATTGCGGTATATACTTAAATAGTTACAAAGCAAGGAATTAATATGGGTATGAATGAGCGTAGGCGTGTCAATCGGGAGCCGAAATATTGTCTTGAAAATGATGTTGTTGGTGATTCTTGGAGGATGTTTCGAATTATGGGGGAGTTTGTCGATGGTTTTGACGCCATGTCGGCCGTCAATGTTCCTGCGGTAACCATTTACGGATCTGCCAGGACGCCTGCCGACCATCCTCATTATAAGATGGCAGAAAAAATTGCTGGAGATCTTGCCGAGGAGGGATACGGTGTTATCACCGGTGGTGGTCCGGGAATCATGGAGGCTGCCAACAAGGGTGCCATTGAGGCAGGTGGGGTTTCTGTGGGCTTGAACATTGCTCTCCCTCACGAGCAGGCTTCTAATCCATATATAAATTTTCCTTTACAATTTAAATACTTCTTTGTACGAAAAGTAATGTTCTTGAAGTATTCGATGGCTTTTATCTGTATGCCCGGGGGCTTTGGTTCACTGGATGAACTCTTTGAATCTGTGACCCTGATACAGACAGAACGAATCAAGCCTTTTCCGATCATTCTGGTCGGTAGTGAATTCTGGGGTGGGTTGATCGACTGGATACAGGATCAGTTTATCAAAAATGGTACCATCAGTGAGGAAGATCTTGATTTGATCCAGGTCATGGATGAATCGGTAGATGTCGTTGATTTTATCAAAAAGACTGTTGTCTTATAAAGATTGTAAGCGCTGATAAATTTTGCAAGAAATATGGGGTTGGGATGACCATTCCTGTATGGGCGATAACTTGTTAAGGGAGTGAAAGAATGGCTCAGATCGACGCGTTTTTTAAATTGATGAATGATGAGGGTGCCTCGGATTTACATATGGTCGCAGAGGAGCAGCCCATTCTCCGTATCCGGGGCGATATGGAACGTGTCAAATTTAAGCGTATGATGAATGAAGAGTTGCGGGCCATGCTCTATGAGATCTGTCCTGAAGATAAGATTAAAATCTTTGAAGAAAGCGGGGATGTTGATTTCGGGTATGAGATCCCTGGACTTGCCCGTTATCGTTGTAACTTTTTTCGGCAAAAGTTTGGAATTGGGGCAGTCTTTCGTGAGATTCCCAGTGAAATTCTTACTTGTGAACAGCTGGGCCTCCCCAAGGTTATTTCTCGCCTGGCTTACCTTCCCAAGGGACTGGTTCTGGTGACAGGGCCAACCGGATCAGGAAAGTCAACAACTCTGGCTGCAATTGTTGATGAGGCCAATAGAAACAGAAAAGATCATATCCTGACCATTGAAGATCCTATCGAGTTTGTCCATCGTAGTCAGAAGTGTGTTATCAATCACCGGGAGGTAGGGCAGCACACCAAGAGTTTTAGCGCAGCCCTGCGTGGTGCCCTGCGTGAGGATCCGGATATCATTATGGTTGGTGAGATGCGTGATCTGGAAACGATTTCATTGGCCATGGAAGCTGCCATGACCGGTCATCTGGTGTTTGGGACCCTGCATACCCTGAATGCAATGAAAACAGTGGATCGTGTTGTTGAAATTTTTCCGGCAAACCAGCAGGGGCAGGTCCGATCCACCCTGTCCGATGCCCTGAAGGCCATTGTCTCACAGACCCTGTTTAAACGTGTCGATGTAAAAGGACGTTGTGCCGCACTGGAGGTCCTTATTGCCACGCCTGCAGTTCGAAACTTGATTCGAGAGGCCAAGACCTATCAGATTGCTTCAGTTATGCAGACAGGAAAGAAATACGGTATGCAGACTCTGGACGATGCCATTATGGGCTATTTGGAGAAGCGGATGATCACTGCTGATGATGCCTATTCCAATGCGGTGGAGAAATCAAAATTCCTTAAGTTTTTGAAAAAGCCGCCATCTGATTTTACAGAGGTTTAAACTGTAACGCTTTGCTCTTTCGATTCTTCTGAAATATCGAGATATTTTTTGACTGTTCGTCGGTCAAGTCCGGTCACTCGAGCTACTGCCTGATAAGTTCCATGTTTTCGGTAAAGCATATTGCAGTAGTATGCCGTCAGCTCGGTCACGTTATATGTTCCTGCCTCAATGGATAGATGTAGCTGCTGCCCTTGCATGGTTTCCTTCTTGTGAGAGGGGGCGTTGCTGCAACGGTTGTTGAGTAGGATCTGTCTGATGCATTGTTCCAACTCTCTGACATTTCCAAACCATGGGTAGTTTTTTCCCATTTCCTTGTCAATTATTTTTTTGATTTTCATTGATAATTCAGCATCTTCATAACCTGTTATCTTGCTTATAAGGAAATCAAGCAAAAGTTTCAGTTCTCGCGGATCTTCCTCGATCCTTTTGCGTAATGGCGGGATGTGGATCCTGTCCGAACTGAGCCTGAAATAAAAATCATTGCGGAAAGTTCCCTGCTTGCGCATCTCATCAAGAGGGCGATTGGTGGCGGCAATGACCCTTCCTGAAAACCGCTGTTCTTCCTGGCTCCCCACCGGTGAAAAAGTACGATCCTGAAGGACCCGCAACAGTTTGATCTGAGTTGGGATGTCGGCATCCCCTATCTCATCTAAAAAAATGGCTCCATAAGGTGAGCAGACTGCAAAAACCCCCTTGTGGGTATAGAGAGCGCCGGTGAATGCACCTTTGTTGTGACCGAAGAGTTCAGATTCGATCAGTTGGGAGGAGAATTGAGAGAGGTTGCGGGAGACAAATGCGGTGGTAAAATTTTCATGAAAGGTACTCGTCTTTGGGGAAAACGGGATGAAACCAGAGCGGCCAATGGCAGCGGCGGCAAGACTCTTTCCTGTGCCAGTTTCTCCTAGAAGCAGAGTGGAAAAGTCTTCCATACGTTGCCAGAGACCATGAGCATAGCGGTCAATATCATGGGTGAAAATATTATTCCAGAGCTGAGCTCGTAATTGCATCATGGCTGAGCTGCATCCTATCAGACCATGATGAATAAAAAAGTAGGCTCGTCGCATCTGGAAAAAAAGAGCAAAGTAGTGGAGGGCATCTGCCGGTGAGAAACCGTAGCTTTCCAGGAGTTGCAAAATCTCCTTTGCCTCTTGCATGGGGAGTAGACGTGTTTTTTGGGAGGACTGTGCCCGGATATGTTTGTCTAATGTGCTGGAGTATCGATGAAACACATGGAAAAGGCATAGGTTCTTGACTAGCTGCCTGTCTGACTCCAAAGTGTAAGAAGAGAGCTTGCCTCTGCCGGTTTCCCGGAGAGTGGTAACTTGCTCTGCTGCCTGTCTGAGTACCTGCTTTAGAATAACCTGGGCAGGAGAGCCTTCCTTCAGTCCGCTGATCTTGCAATCTGTCTGATGTCTTTGGGGGGTAAAGGGATTGTCGTAAATGGCCCTGGAAAAAAGCCCAAAGAGCTTTCGCTCATGTTCTGTCAGCGTATTGTTCATAGTGAATTGAGAAAAGTTATTTTATCTTTATATGTTCATAAAATGAATATCATGTATGCACTAAATGTCAATAGGCTTTGTGGGGACAGAATTGATTATTTGTTATTTTCTTATTGTTTTAGTATGTTAGGAGTTTTCTGTTAATCTGGCACATTATCTGATACAGAGAAGACCTATTGGTGAGCAGTGACATTTTAGGCTTCTTGAACTGTAGGGCATTCACTGAATATTCGACTATGTTTACTACAGATTGATTGAAATCAGAGTGAGGAGATAATGAAGGATAATAAAAATGGTATGAAAGAGGTACGAGCTGCCAGAACAAAGTTTCTGGCCATGGCGGCCACCTACTTTCTTGGAGTCTTTAATGATAATTTTTTTAAGCAGGCTGCCTTGCTGCTCGCTGTTGCAGCCGGACAGAGTGGTCTTCAGGGAACTGCTACTGCTCTTTTTTCCTTACCCTTTATTCTCTTTTCCGCATATGGCGGTTGGCTGGCAGATCGTTTCTCAAAACGTCAGGTGATTATCGGAGTAAAGTTTCTTGAGGTGCTTGCCATGGTGATAGGAGCTTACGGTATCTTGACCATGAACTGGACATGGATACTGGCCATGGTCTTTCTGATGGGGTTACAATCCACTTTTTTCGGACCGGCATTGAATGGTTCTATTCCTGAAATTTATCCTTCCTGGTATGTGATCAAGGCCAATGCCTTATTGAAACTGGTTACCACAGTAGCAATTCTTCTCGGTATGGCCACTGCCGGTATCGCCCTTGATCAACATTGGTTCAATACCGAGATTCCTTTTGGGCGTATTTTGGTCTGTGTTGTGATTTTATCTGTTGCCCTCATTGGGCAGGCTGCAGCCTTTGGTATCAAAAAACTGAAGAGTTCCGGAAGTCCTTTGCCCTTTCCCTGGACAGGTCCTCTGGCCTCATTAAAAGATAGTATCAATCTTCGTCACGACCCAGCCCTCTTTCTGGCAGTGATTGGTGATACCTATTTTTATTTTCTTTCCCTGCTTGCTGTAATGGTGATCAATACTCTGGGGATCAGTCAACTTCATATGTCTAAGACAGCTACCAGCCTGCTTGCTGTTTCCCTCATGGTAGGCGTTTGTATAGGTGCACTTGTGGCGGCACGTATCACAAGCTCCGAGCGTTGGGCTCATGTCCTTGGCCCTGCCAGTTTCGGGATGGGATTCTGTCTGTTGGCAACCGGTATTTTGGGTCAGACAGAATTCGATTTGCAATGGCCGTTATTGTTGTTGTCTTTGACAGGTGCCGGAATTTTTGGAGGTATTTTTCTTATTCCCCTTACCAGCTTCATTCAGGTCCGGCCAAAGGCTCAGAAGAAGGGGAAGGTGATTGCTGCCGCCAATTTTTGTGCCTTCAGTGGAATGTTGATTGCAGGCCAGGTTTTTACCATTTTTGATTCCAGTTTTCTCCCCTCCACCAACATGCTTTTTCTTGGAGGGCTGGGGATAGGGAGTGCAATTCTTTTTCATGGAGGAGCTGTCATGGCTGACAGGAAACAGAAACAGAGCTGTGAGGAGAAAAACCATGCTTAATACCCTCTTGCATCTTGTACTGCGTTTTCTTCTCAGTCTTCGCTATCGTGTTGAAATAAAAGGATTGGACACAGTCCTGAGTAAAGGAAGCGATTCCATACTATTTATGCCTAATCATCCGGCACTCATAGACCCTGTCATTGTGATGTCTCAACTCTACAAAGACTTTTCTCCACGCCCACTGGCAGATGAAAATCAGGTCGATAGAAGTTTTGTCCGCCCTTTGATGAAGAGGGTTCGGGCAGTTATAATCCCTGATCTCAGCAAGAACGGAAAAAGGGGAAGACGGGCCGTCATTGATGGCGTACAGGGAATTATAAATGGCTTGGAGGAGGGAGATAATATCTTGCTTTATCCGGCAGGGAGGCTGTATCGGAGTCGTTATGAATCTCTTGGCGCCAACAGCTCGGTGGATTTGATTCTGAAAAGGGTTCCTAAGGCACGGGTCGTTTTGCTCAGGACAACCGGACTCTGGGGAAGCAGCTTTAGCCGCGCCAATGGTATACCTTCTCTTATCAATAAACGGCGCCTCTATATCCGTGCTCTGCTTGCCGGTGCCCTCTTTTTCCTGCCCAAACGGAAGGTGATCATCGAAGTGGTGGAGGCGGATTCCTTTCCGCGCAACTCTGATAAGTTGGGAATAAACAGTTATCTCGAAGAATTTTATAACTCGGTTCCTCAATTTAATACTTCTGTTCCGTATTACTGGTGGCAGGGAAGCCAAGCGCGACAGCTGCCGGAGCCGGTTCTCAACAGTGTCGGTGCCGATACCAGCCATATTCCTGCAGCTACCAAGGAGTTGGTACTGTGGAAGTTGCAGGAGTTGACAGGTATTGCAAACATCAATCAGAGCGACAAGCTTGCTCAGGACTTAGGGATAGACTCCCTGGTACTTGTTGAATATGTGGCTTGGCTGGAACAGGAGTTCGGCGTTTCTGTGCTGAACCTGGATGGCTTGCAGAGTGTGGCCCACTGTATGCTGGCAGCGGCTGGAGAGTTCAGCTCGCAGGAAAATGGTGATGAGATCGTCGTTGATGATCGCTGGTTTAGTGGACGGAGCAGTCGTCCGCTCACCCTGCCTCAGGGTGATACTGTCGCACAGCTTTTCTTGCAACAGGCCGAAAAAAATCCGGATAAGCTTATTGTCGCAGATCAGATCAGCGGTCCCAAGACATACAGACAGCTGTTGACCGGTATTTTCGCCCTGCGTCCGGCAATTACCAAGCTGCCTGAAACAAATGTGGGGATTATGCTGCCTGCCACAGTCAGTGCTGCACTTTCCTACCTCACTGTCATGTTCGCAGGCAAGGTTCCCGTCATGGTCAACTGGACAGCGGGGGCAGTGAATATGAATTACTGTCTCGAAAATGCAGGCGTTAAACATGTTATCACGGCCAAGGCACTGTATGAGAAGCTCAAAGGGCAGGGCGTCGATCTTGATGCCACAGGTGTTACTTTTCTCTTTTTGGAAGAAATGGCTGCCGCGATTACTGCACCTGGTAAAATAACGGCCTTATTCCAGGCCCGCTTTTCTTTAAACAGTTTGAAAAAATGCTCTATCCAGGACACGGCTGCCATTCTTTTTACTTCCGGTTCAGAGGCCCATCCCAAGGCAGTACCTTTGAGTCATAGGAACTTTCTTGCCAATATCGCTGATTTCAGCGGAGTTCTTACCTTGCAGGAAGAAGATCGGCTCCTGGGGATGCTGCCTCCCTTTCATTCATTGGGACTCGCCGGTACGCTTATTATGCCTCTGGCCATGGGATTGCCCACGGTCTATTCACCTAATCCAACGGAAGGAGCAGTGCTTGCAGGAACAGCTGCCGCCTATAAGGTTTCTTTACTCATTGGCACACCTACTTTTCTTAACGGAATTGCAAACGCAGTTGGAGAAAAAGAACTCGATGCCATACGCATCGCCTTTACAGGAGCTGAAAAATGTCAACCCTATGTCTATAAGGCCATGGAAAAAAGTTTCCCTAATGTCACTGTCTGTGAAGGGTATGGGATTACAGAATGTTCACCGGTTGTCAGTATCAATGATCCGGGCCAGCCCTTTCCCGGGACCATCGGCAGGGTCCTGCCCTCCATGGAATATGTTCTACTGCATCCGGAGACCGGAGCTTTGGTTGCTGAGGGAGAAAGTGGAACTCTTCTTCTACGCGGGCCTAATATTTTTGAGGGGTATATCAATTATCAGGGAAAGTCACCCTTCGTGGAATATGAAGGGAAACAGTGGTATAACAGTGGCGATCTTGTTCAGGAAAAGGAAGGGGTTCTTACTTTTTCCGGTCGTCTCAAGCGTTTTGTCAAGCTTGGCGGGGAGATGATTTCGCTGCCTGCCATTGAAGAGGTCCTGTCAAAACAGTATCAGGGAGATGACGAAGCGGTTCTGGCTGTATCTGCCACACCTGGGGATGATCATCCTGAAATTGTTCTTTTTGTCACCAATGAGCTGTCACGGGAAGAGGTGAACAACACCATTCGTGAACACGGATTTTCTCCTCTGCATAATATTCGACGTACAGTTCAGGTGGATGCAATTCCATTGCTGGGTACCGGTAAAACCGATTATAGAGCCCTGCAGACCATGCTGGGATGACAGTCGGTTTTGAACAATTCTCTGCAAAGTTCACTGCTATGCCATTTTCGTAATATAATTTGTGCTTGCTGTCAGCATATCAACTTATTGTCCTCCATGATCCTTAAGTAAGATTTGCAAGTGTAGCACCAAGTTCCGGAAAGGCGAAGATAAAATCAGTCTGTTGCAGGGAAGTTGGGACAACACGTTGGGAGCTGAGCAGTACAGTGGCAAACTCTCCCAGTGCCGCCTTGAGTAAAAGTCCGGGTACTGGAAGAAGGGCCGGTCGCTGCACGGCTTTTGCCAGGGCACGGGTGAATTCCCTGTTGGTTACCGGGTTCGGTGAAACTGCGTTTACAGCTCCTTGCAGATCTGTATTATTCATGGCATAAAGCATGATGCCTGTCAGATCCTGGATATGAATCCAGGACATATACTGGTGACCACTGCCCAATCTTCCCCCCAAACCTAATTTGAAAGGCAGGAGCATTTGCGCCAGGGCACCGCCTCCATCCCCCAGTACAACGCCGGTTCGAATCAATACAACCCGTACTCCATACTCTTGGGCCCGCATGGCTTCTTTTTCCCAGTCCATGCACACTCGGGCCAGAAAATCATCTCCGGCAGTACTCTTTTCTGTAATAATCTCTTCACCTCGCGCACCGTAATAGCCAATGGCAGAGGAACAGATGAGAGTTGTCGGTCTGTTTTTTGCCTTAGCAATGGTATCCACCAGATAGCGTGTTCCTTCAATACGACTGGCTCGGATCCGTTCTTTTTTTTCTTCATTCCAGCGGCCTTGAAAAATTGATTCACCAGCCAGGTGGAAAATCGTGTCTACATCATTCAGGAAAGAGGGGTCTATATTCCTGGAACCATCCCATTGTCGAGCTTCTCTGTTATTAAAGATATTATTGATTTTTTTGAGGTTGCGTCCTGCAATAATAGACTCTGGTATCCTTTCTGCAAGATGTCGTCCAACAAAACCTGTTCCGCCTGTGATCAGTGCTTTCATGGTTTTTCCTCCTGGGAAATGACATATTTCTAAGTTTACCGTATCTTGAAAATAAGGTTTAGCAGTAGCTTTGTCAATGTTTTGTGGGTGTTTTTTCTTGACTTTCCTTTAGCTCTGTCTATGTTTTGTATAGGTTCTTTGTTTTGTTATCCTCAAAAAAATTACAGCAGGCAAGGGAAAGCTTGTTTGAGGCCGGTAATTCGAACGAGAGGGAATCAAATGAAAACACTTGATAAGGAAGGCAGGGCAGTAATAGAGTTTATAGTGGAGTGGCAGAATGATGGTGTTCATTACAGGGACAGTCTCTGGGCCGATCCGGTGAATCTGTGGCGTGACTATTTGCTGCCGGATCTGACTGCAGCACTTACTGGTAAAAAACAGGGAGAGGTCGTAACGGTGCCTGTGCCTGCGAACTCCTTTAATGCACCGTATAATAAAAACAGGTTAATCCGCATACGGCCTGATCGGGTGTATCATCCTGAAAGACAACAGGAAACGGTGACGCCGGAGTATGGTCGGTACTATCCTCAGGGCTATCTGCACTGGGTAACCAGCGTATTTTCTGACACTTTTTCTCCGGCCCGGTATGTGGGGGAGGAAAAAAAGGATCTTCTTTTTGATTTGAACCATCCTCTTGCCGGTTATGACCTGAGCCTCAGCGCATCCATTGTTGAAATATATGATACTCCGGTAGAGCGGGGAGGGCGCTGTGAGGATTGGCTGGAAAGGGTATGCAGTGATGGTCCGGGTATGCAGACCCGTTATCGCGGACAGGCACCGGCTTTTTTTGCTTCCCAGCCATTCGATCGTGAGGATGAATCATCCGATACTCTGTTTTACCAGAACCCGAGAATGGTACATCATCTTGATTCTACGGCCCGCACTGCCATTACTGAGCAGTATGGGCAGCTTATTACTCCAGGTGCCAGTGTTCTTGATCTTATGGGCAGTTGGGAATCGCATCTTCCTCAGGATCTGATTCCGCGAGAGTTGACTGTTTTGGGAATGAACAGGGAAGAACTTTCTGCCAATACAAGAGCTACGGAAAGGGTGGTAAGGGATCTCAATCAAACACCCATATTACCCTTTGCTGACAACAGGTTTGACGCTATAGTGTGTACGGCCTCAATTGAATATCTAATCAATCCGTTACTTGTGTTTCAAGAGATACATCGGATGCTGCAGCCTGGTGGTGTTTTGGCCCTGGCCTTTTCCAATCGCTGGTTTCCGCCAAAGGCAATCAAGATATGGACGAGACTGCACGAATTCGAAAGGCTTGCCATGGTCCTGGAAATGTTTCACAGAACTCCAGGCTTTCAAGATCTTGCCGCCCGGAGCAGACGGGGTTTACCGCGTCCGGATGATGATCCGCATTGGGAATTACCCTGCAGTGACCCGGTCTATATGGTTTGGGGGAGAAAAGAATAAGATGGCCGGGAATAAATCCTTCTACAAAATCGGAACATTGGCTCGGGAATGCGGTGTCTCGCCCACCTTGCTGCGTGCCTGGGAAAAGCGTTACGCTCTTTGGATTCCGAAGCGTGGCCCGGGCGGACAGCGTCTTTACAGTGAAGATGATCTGTTCCTCATATGTCATATCGCAGGGGCCATTGCAGGTGGACATCGTATAGGCGAGCTTGCAGCTCTGGGCAGGGAGCAACTTTTACAACAGGCTCGTAAAACGAAGGAAGCAGAAGAGGGGAGGGCTGCAAGTGAAACAGAGGTGGAAAATCGCAGGAATGCACTGGAGAACTATATCAAGCCATTGGTCTCCGCAGCGGAAACCGTTGATCTAAAACAATTGCGCACTGCACTCCAGCAAGCCATGCTGGAGCTCAGTCCAGACAGATTCGTGTACGAAGTTCTTCTTCCGGCCATGACCAGAGTTGGTGAGTTGAATCTTATCGGCAGGATCAGCGTTGCCGGAGAACATCTTGTCAGCAGCATGGTTGAACAGTATCTGCATAACTGTCTGGATCAGGCCCGCAGGGTGACAAGTGAGAAGGCAGCGTCACCTGTAATTTGCAGCTGTTTTCCCGGGGAAGAGCATAGACTGGGATTGCTTGCTGTTTCCTATGCTCTGGCTCGTCAGGGATGTGATGTTGTTTATCTTGGTGCGGCTTTGCCTTTAGATGCGCTGGATCATACTATTCAGCAGTTGCTACCGAAAAGTGTCTGGCTTTCTGTGACCAGCCGGACCTTATACAGAAAAAATCGCTCTGAGCTGGCTGCGCTGATCAGACGGAATGCCAATTTATTTGTGGTGGGTGGTCAGGGGGTTCGTGTTGATGATCCTCTTTTACTGGGGGTAGGGTGCAACCTCATATCTCCTCTGTCACAGTTGCCAACAGATATTTATAAGCTGATCAGTCTGGAGGACCAATGAAAAAAATTGTTTTTGAAGAGAACATCTATACCTACCATATTGATTTTGCAGGTCATGTCAGTAATATCGTCTATATTCAGTGGATGGAGATCGGTCGTCTCAAGTTCCTTGAAGGGGCTGGTCTGCCTATTCAGGAGGTGGTGGAAAGGCTTGGCTTGTTCCCCACTCTAGTCAAGACTGAAATCCGTTATCTGAAGCAGCTTTTTCTTGGTGACAAGGTTCGTATAGAGGTCTGGTTATCCAGGCTGAAGCATGTCTCGGCAATCATGGAGTTTCGTTTTTATAACGGAAAAGGTGAATTAACGGCAGACGTTCGGCAGACTGGGCTCTTTATCGACAAGGAGAGCCATCAACCAAAGGCACTTGATGTAAGGGTACGTGAAGGGTTTATGCCCTATCTGGAGAGTGAGACTGTCAGATCGAATGATGCCGGTTGACTCCCCAAACAGATCAAGAAGCAATGAGGTGTATTGGATTGAACACCTTGTGTCGTTTATCTGTCAGATGAATTCTGAATCCTTTCATCGAAAGTCATCCGCAGACGTTCCACCCGTTTTCGATTGACGCCGAAGTCAAAATAGCCAACTCTGGAGGCAGATCGGAGCTGGATAAGCTTGTTGTCACGGTCCAGTCGGCAGGTAAGGTCATCGACAAATCGAAAGATCCTGCTACGAAACGTGACGTGGAGGAAATGATCATCCACCTTTTCAATTTGTCCGCCCATGTCGATGAGAATATTCTGCAGGTTCTGCCATGCTGCGGGGGCAGATTTAGAAAATCTCAGCGGAGCAACATGGTTCGAACCTGGAGGGGCTTCACTTGATACGCAGTTGGGTCGATCAGAGCAGGGCGACAGGTGCCCGCTCTGATCGCTATTGTTTTGTTGTGGCGGGGTCATTTCCAGATTCACCTCCTGATTATTGTCACTGCACCCGGCAACCAGAGGAGCTGCAAGCAGTACGATGAATAAGGTTGTTCTTAGCAGGGTTTTCATAGTTCAATGACGTCAGGATGCAGGATAAAAAATAAGGAGTGCATTGTTTAGGAGAGAAGAGGAGATTCGTCTTTTTCCGATTGTCTGTCGTTGAATGGAATGTAACATTGAAGTCACTTTATTGTAAATGTTTTGATGTGTGAATTATCATACTGATGAGGAAAGAGTGATGAAAAGTGAATTAGCCGGGGCACAACCCGGATCTGTCCTGTTTATCCCCCATGGTGGTGGCCCTTTACCTTTACTTGGAGAAACAAGTCATCAGGATCTGGTTTCCTTTCTGACTGAAATTCCAAAAACATTTGTTGAACCGTCTGCCATAGTTGTAATCAGCGCACACTGGGAAGAGGATAAGGCAACAATAACCAGTGGCGCAGCACCTTCATTACTCTACGATTATTCGGGATTTCCTGCTGAAGCATATCAAATCGAATATCCTGCACCCGGTGATCCCATTTTGGCCGATAAGATACATCATCTGTTACTGGAGGGTGGTATTGAGGCAAAATTAGATAATCAGCGTCCTTTTGATCACGGCGTATTTATCCCTTTGAAATTGATGTATCCAGAGGCTGCCATCCCCTGTGTGCAGGTGTCACTCATAAAGAGTTTTGACCCGGAAACCCACATCCGCATGGGCAAAGCATTGTCAGCCCTGTGCAAAGAAAATATCCTGATACTCGGTTCAGGGTTCTCCTTTCATAACCTTAGAGCATTTCTCTTTAACAGTGGAGAGGGACCTGATTCCAAAAATGAGGTTTTTGATCAGTGGCTTATTGATACCTGTACCAATTCGGTACTCTCTTCAGAGGAACGGGAGAAGAGACTGATTTCGTGGAGTAATGCTCCTTTTGCCCGCTATTGCCATCCCCGTGAAGACCATTTATTACCACTGCATGTCTGTTGTGGGCTCTCTCGCTCTCCGGCAAAACTTGTTTTTGATGACAAAATAATGGGGAAAAAAGTGAGTGCCTTTCTCTGGTGATTTTATCGGCCGCAACTCTGTCAGACTCTAGCTGAGGGGGGGGCAGGCACTGCTGTTGTAAGACGAGAGAGGTTGAAGGTGTCTTGTGAATTTGCCCTGGGAATATTTTCATTGCCTTGCCGTCATATCATTTCTCTTCCGTTTCCAGAGTCCGAAAGATCGGATAGCTGGGAAGGAAAAGGTCTGAGAAGAACCTGTCCAAGGAGGTTTTTCTGGGAAAAGCGGATGGCCTGAGCCTCGATCAGCCGAGTGACAGCCTGCAGAGGTATCCGTTCGTCCCGGTACTCTTCTATTGTGTTAATGGTGTATTCTTTTTCCGCAGAAGTCATGTTTTCTGCGACCCAGCCGAATGCGTGGTAGAGGGTGTTGACCATGGATTGTCTGCGAAAAGGATGCTTGAGAATCTGGCCCATTTCCTTTTCGTAGAGTTGAAAAACCTCGTCCACTGGCAGGTGCTCATGATTGGCGACAATTTTACCGCATATTCTGAATCTGCTCTGATTGTAGGCGAGAAAGAGCAGTTTGTGGCCAGAGTGAAAGGTCACCAGACTACCCATGCGCGGTTTGGCGGTAATGGCACGGAACCGTGCCCATGCATAGAGTTTAACCAGGAAATGCTCACGAAGAATAAGGTTTGTCAGTCGCTGTTCGTCTTCCACGGCCTTTTCTCCGATTTCTCTGAGAACAAGGGAGGCAAAGATCCCGCTGTCCCAGCGCAGAAATTGGGGGTGCTCAATTCCTCGATAGACCTTGGCATCACGAAGTGCGCAGGATGGCGATTTTGCTTTTAAAACAGCGCCGTCACATCTTGCGAGATGTGATGCGAGAATTGTCGCCGCCTCTTGCAGTTTAGCGGTCACGGTTCGGGCATGGGCCTGCTGCCAGACCTCCAGGGTCTCGTTCTCCTGGCAGAGACGGATGGGGGGGCGTGGAACCCCAAGGCCTGCTTCCACCTCAGGGCAGACATCAACAAAATCAACATGATCTCTCAACAGGTCAATGATTCTGGAGCGAAGCTGCTGGCCATCGTAACGGCAGGCAGCAAAACCGAGGCAGCGACTGATGAGAATTTTCGGTCTTGGAAATTGCTCTTTCATGGTCTTGTCCCTTGTATGTTCTCATTGAAAAATTGTAAACACGGTCTCCAGGAAAAGAACACTCCAGAGCAGGGTTCGTATCCAGTTGGAGACGATCAGACGCTTGATGGTTGCAGAGTCATATCCCTCTCGATGCAGTTTGTGATGGCAGGGTACAGACAGGCTGAAGGTGGCAAGCCAGACAAGGCCAATCAACAGGATGCGTAACCGGTGCACTTGATCCGGGAACAAAAGTATTTCTATTCCAACCTGGGTCAGTATCAGCGGGCTGACGACCAGACCCATCAACCTTGTGTATTTCGTATGCCAGCTGATAAAACTTTTTTTTTCAGTATAGGCGAAGGAGGGATAGATAATTAACTGGACAAGCCAGATGAGAATACAAAGTCCACTGTCTGTAATAAGCTGCAAGGCTGTCAAGGCAGGCATACCTGTCCTCCAAGTCTTTGTTAGCAGGAGGAGCCAGCACTCACCAGTCCGGCTGTTCCTCCCTCTCCAATGGAAATCATCCTGCAGATTTCATAGTTTTTTTGTCATTGACCAACAGATTGTTGCAGTGTGTCATTCGACAATGATCTCTTCACCGCCAATAAGAAAAAGAACCCTGTTGACTTTGAAGCGTACCAGAAACTTATCACCCTTTGCCAGATCTTCTTCGGGAGTCAGATGGCGTCTGGTCATGGAAGCGATCAGCTCACGATCGGTGCTCTCATCTATTTTGGTTAAAAATAGACGTACTCCCCTATAGCCTTGCCCATCTTCCAGGAAAAGATAATTGGCATGTCTGTTCTCCTCCAGGTTCTTGTGGGTCAGACGATCGCGCATGATAAAGGCGATCTCATCAGTGCTCAAAACATGGGGTTTTGAATAGATTGCTGTGTCTACTACACCTTTATTGTCGCTGGTGGCCACTACTCCAACACCTTTGCTGTTGTTAAAATATGTTTTTAGATTCATAGAATTTTCTCCCTGTAAGAGCCTGCCATCTTGTCAATTAGTTCTTCTTCCTGTTCTTCTGTTGCATCAAAGTGTTATTCCAGCCCCCTGACATCAATCCCATTTGCTGCAAGATCCCGACATACCTTTTTAATCTGCTTGTTGTCGCAGTCGGTAATTTCAAAGGTGTCACTGACTCCATCGTTAAAAGAAAATGTTACCCGGTGTTCTTTGCTCAAAGTGACACTGGTAATGTAGTTGCTGTTAAGCCAGGGAGTCAGGCTTTCTGTAAAATGATTCAGGCTGCACTGTTTCATAACTTTCTCCTCATTATAGAAAATATCAGGTACTCTGCTGTAATTTTACAGAGCACCTGACAGGATGAACTTACCAGCGTTCGGTACCAATAATGGTACTGACATCTGCACAGCTGGCCCTTTCTTCGTTCGAGAGTTCCTCTTTTGTTCTGAGGTTGCCCTTCAGGGAAGCTGCAGAGCATACGTACTCTTTTCCGTTTTTATCACGTACCCAGACCAAATTCCTAAATCCACCTTGTATATTCACAGCCATGACAGCCTCCATTCTTTTGGTTTATCTTCAGAGGCGTAGTGCCTCATTACTCTTGACTTTAAGACCTTGTTCACCTTAAAACAATGATAGATAAATATGGGGGCAGTGAGAGTAAAACCTATCATAGGCCGGTAAAATGATTAAGAGCACCATGTATGAAGTAATTGTCAATTCTCTTTCCGCTCATGTGGCAGTACTTGACAGCCAGGGGATCATTATTGAAACCAATCTGGCCTGGCAACAGTATGGTGCGGGAAATGGTCTCCGTGGTGGGAATGGCTCCATTGGCACCAATTATCTTGCTGTTTGCGAAACTGCAAGAGATGGCGGCGAAGAAGAAGGAGGGCTTGTCATTATTGGCATACAAAAAGTTCTGGCAGGCGAACTCCTTGAATTCGTTACTCAATATCCCTGCCATTCACCGACCAGACGCAGGTGGTTCAATCTTCGAATTCTCCCCTATCTTTCAGAAAATGAACATCGGGTCATTGTCGTCCATGAAGATATCACACCGATTATTCAGAGTCAGGAGGCATTGCGAAACAAGGAGGAAGAGCTTCGCCAGAAAAGTGAACAGCTGGAGGAGACAAATGTTGCTCTCAAGGTGTTGCTTGAACATCGCGACCGGGATCTTGCGCTTCTGGAACAGCGAATGACGGTAAATATTCGAGAACTGGTGCTCCCCTATGTGGAGAAATTAAAAAGCAGTACAAGGAAAAGATCAAGAGAGCAAGCACTGGTGGACATTGTGGAGTCTCATCTCAATGACATCGTAACCCCTTTTCTCAATCGTCTCTCGTCCCTTCATCTTCTCCTGACCCCGCAGGAGGTGGAAGTAGCAGTTTTGGTTCGCCAGGGAAAAAGCAGTCAGGAAATTGCCGATGTGATGTCCGTTTCCCTGAGTACCATCAGTTTTCACCGCAAAAATCTGCGCCGCAAACTGGGCCTGCAGGATCGTTCAAGAAACTTACGTACCTACCTGCTTTCCTTGGAATAAGTGTCGTACCTGCCGGAGTTGTAAATTGTTGCTTCAAGAGTGGCCTGGGCTTGTTCTTAACTAACTTTTATTGCCTGGAGGGGGGAAAACTACTGATTTTTACCTGACCTTTCTGTTCAATAATGGTGACTGCTCCAACTTCCGCCGTGTTTAAAAGAGGGATCTTCTGTTCACTGCAATAGTCACGAACCTGCAACGATGGAAAGAGCAGGGGGCGGAAGCGTCCGGCGGAAACGATGATGTGATCGGGATGAACTGCTTCAAGGAATTCTCTGGAATTAGAGTTTTTAGATCCATGATGAGGAGAGAGAAGGAAGGAGGAATGGAGCGTAGACTTTTCTGCTATCAGCTTATGTTCGACTAATTGACTGATATCTCCAGGGAAAAGGCAGGAGAGGTTATTCCCTCTAAGTTGAAGGATCAGGCTTTTATCATTGGAACTTAATGGATTGGGAAGAGTTTGCTCACTATTCAGGAATGGGTTTTCCACATTGATCAGTTTTGTCTTCCCGCTTTCCAGGAGCACCTCATTCTTCTCTGGAGTTTTGATTTTTATGTTGAGATCTCTGGCAAGCGAAAGCAGGTAGTCATACTGTTGATCATGACCGCTTGAACCGTTAATCCACAGGGTCTTGGGATGAAATCTTTGCAGGAGGAAGGGAATGCCGCTGTAGTGGTCCGCATCGGCGTGACTAATAACAATGGCCTCCAGGCTGGTGATACCTCTGTGCCAGAGATAGGGGGCGATGAGCTGTTCGCCCACGTTGAATTTGGCAGAGGAGGCTCCTCCTCCGTCGATGAGTATTTTTTTGCCACCGGGAAAGGAGAGAAGAGATGAGCTTCCCTGGCCCACGTCAAGAAAGGTTATTTCGGAGTCAGTGGAAAACTGTTCTGTCAGGGTTTGTACAGGGAAAAAAAAGAGGCAGCAGACTCCTAGGAAAAGAGGAATGGTCTTTTTTCGCGATATCTTGGTAAAACAGAGTGCCAGGGCCAGGTAATAAAAGAGAATAATAAGTATGTGTGGTGTTGGGAACCACACATTTGCAAAACCTGCGTTGCCAAAGACAGAAGCCAGGTCCATGGCCGTTGAAATCCCATACCCTCCAAGGTGCAGTATCCATTCAGCAGCTTGCGGGCTGATAAAGAGAAGAAGGATGGCAAGCAGACCAAGGGGCAGGCTCCAGAGGCAGAGCAGGGGTTCGAGAAAAAGATTTGCCACAGGCCCTACTGTGGAAAGGCGATTAAAGGCTTGGATGAGCAGGGGAGCTGTACCAATGGTGGCAGATACCGAAACGAGCAGTGCGGCACAGGCCCAACGGGCAATGGCTGTTAGAATGCGCTGTGGTGGATTCCTATTAGAAACGGCTTCCTGTTGTACCAGCGAAATGAGCCTTGGCAGAATGAGGATCAGGGATGTTACCGCCATGAAGGAAAGTTGAAAAGAGACCGTGAACAGGCTGAGCGGATTCCAGAGAAGGATAATGAGTGCTGCACAGGCCAGGGCAGTGAAAAGTGAGCGCTGTCGGTTAACGCAGAAGGCCAGAATAAAGATCAGAACCATGATAAGGGAACGCAGAACTGGTGTTTGTGCTCCTGCCAGCAGGGCATAGCCGCAGAGTGGGGGGATTGTGACCAACAGGGCGAGTTTTTTGGCAGAAAAGCGGAGCATAAGATATTGCGACCGTCTTGCCAGCCAGTAACAGATGACAAAGAGTGCAGATGCCAGCAGGGAGAGGTGGAGCCCTGAGATAGCAAGAATATGCATACAGCCGGAGGCCTTGAAGTCCTCAAGTGTTTCCGGGTCTATTCCTGACCTGTCTCCAATGAGTAGGGCCCGGTAGATCCCGGCTTGTTGTGGATGAAAGGTCTTATCCAACTGTTCTCTGACTGTAAGTCGTATCCTCTCTGGAAGATAGCGCAGGGAGTGAATTCGGGAAAAGTCTTTTGCAAGGGGGTGGATATGGGCAGGTGATAGAATTCTGCCAACGATCTGGATACCTCTACTTGCTAGAAATGAGGGGTAGTCAAAACTTCCTGTATTACCAAACCGGTAGGGGCGCGACAGCTGTGCGCGAATTACCAGTTCCTCGCCGGGTAATAACTCTTTGGGCCAGGGTCCTTTCATCTTAAAGCGTACCAGGCCATGGATAGATGAGAAGGTGGGGGCATTATGGAGGCGCAGAGTGTGGCAGTCCACCAGGATCGTAGAGTTTTTCCCATCAAAAAGTGGCATGCTGTGTAGAGTTCCGGTGAGAACAGTATCTTCTTCCTGGGTGATTCGGCTGTAAATATTTTCCATTTGGAGAGGGCGATTAACAAAATTGCCTGCATGGAAATGGCCGAGGGTGATGGCGGAAAGGAGAAGGAAAAAGAGTGTTCTTTCTGATTGGTCTTGTCTGAAACAATAGAGTGCGGCCGTGAGAAGCAGGGCGCTAATGCTAATGTTCGTCTGGGGAGTGAGTGAAAAGAAGTGCTGGAGGATGATGCCGGTAGAAAAGGCCAGGGTCAGGACCAGCAGCAGATAATGCGTGAGCAGGTTTGAAAATCGAATCACAACATTTCGTTGATAAGTTTGAGGTGACGATCGATAACTCCCTGTTGTCTGGCTATGCAGGAATGGGCTGCTTCACCTGAATCTTTTCGGAGATCACTGTCTTGCAGCAAGCGCAGGAGTGTGTCTGTCAGTTCGTCTTGATTATGAACAATGGTTGCGCCACCTGCACGGACTAACTCTGCACTGATTTCGGAAAAATCTTCCATATGCGGTCCATAGAGGACAGGGACTTTGACAACTGCCGGTTCAATGGGATTATGTCCCCCTCTTGCCACCAGACTTCCTCCGACAAAGGCCAGGTCGGCATGGCTATACAGACCGGTTAATTCACCAATGGTATCAAGGACAAAGAGGTCTTTGCCGCCTGCGTTTATATGACTGCGGCAGTTTGCCATCAGGTCCATAGTGGAGGCAAGGATTTGAAGTTCTCCGCCACGATCAACATCTCGCGGGGCAATGATCAGATAGAGCCCGGGGATATCTTTTTTTAGCTTTTTATAACTTTGCAGCAGAATTTTTTCTTCGCCTTCGTGAGTAGAGCCGGCGACCAGCAGAAATTGATGTTCCGGTAGGCTAAAGGCTAGAGGAGATGTGCGGCCAGATGAATTGTAGAGGGCTGTGTCATATTTGAGATTGCCGAAGGTATGAATTTGTCGTTTATCCACACCAAGCAGGATGAGGTTTTGCCGGTCCTTTTCAGTTTGCATGGACAGGGTCTGGAAGCTGTTGAAAAGCGGTCTGAAAAAGAAGGCTGAGCGCTGATATGAGCGCATGGATTCTGCTGAAATGCGGCCATTGACAAGGAGGGTCGGGATCTTACGTCGCCTGAGTGAAGCAAGGATATTAGGCCAGAAATCGGTTTCCACCAGGATAAAAAGGTCGGGCCGGATTATACTTAGAAATCGGTTCACCACCGGCAGGATATCCAGGGGAAAGGGAAAGAAACAGTCTACCTTGTCATGTAACAGTTTTTCGGCTACCTGAGCCCCGGCCCTTGTAGAGGCAGAGAAGACCAGTCGTACATCGGGCATCTCCTTGCGGAGTCCGGCGACCAACGGCAAGGCAGAGGTCACCTCTCCAACGGACAGGGCATGGATCCAGAGAGTCTTTTTTTGATCGTTTCTTTTGATACGGGACAGACCGAAGCCCAGGCGACGCAAGGTTCGCAATCGATACTTGGGGACCAGCATGACAAAGACGGCCAAGGGCAGAAACAGGACGATCAGGAGCAGGAGTTGAAAAATATTATATAGGATAATCATTGGTAACGGTTTGTTTTTGATTTGAAAATAACTGTACCATAAATCGATTTCGCTGGATATGATAAAGGTACTGGTAATCTCCTGTCGTATTGAAGGTGAAGTACATCAGGGGTTTTTACCCGGCGAAAGGGTTAACGGTGTAATACAAAGAGGTTTAAATGTATAGAAGATCAGCCCCAAAGAGACAATGAATATTATCCTGATCGATAAAAAGGAATTGTCCGAGAATCGTGTTGTCCTGACCGATTACCGGGCAAAACATATCGTCAAGATATTAAAGAGTGAGATCGGCGATTGTTTACGCCTGGGAGTGATTAACGGGGACATCGGCGAGGCAACAGTGACAGCAGTCCAACGAAAATTCCCCTTTCTTGTTGAGTTGTCGGTGGAATTGGTCGCTGAAGCCACTCCGCGTCCTGTTGTTGATCTTCTCCTGGCTCTACCTCGACCCATCATGTTGAGGAGGGTTTTAAGCCAGGTTACGGCCCTTGGGGTAGGCACTATCTATCTGGTGAACGCGAACCGGGTGGAAAAAAGCTTCTGGGATGCTGGATTACTGGAAGAGAAAGAATATCGTCCCCATCTCATTCATGGTTTGGAACAGGCTGTTGATACACTGCTGCCGAACATCCGAATTCATCGGCGATTCCGTCCCTTTGTTGAAGATGTGCTGCCCCATTTGGCGTCGCAATACAGTCATCTCCTGCTTGCACATCCCCTTGAAGAAAAAAAACTTTCTCACTGTCTGGATAATTGCAGTACGGAAAGGGTCCTTTACGCGGTGGGCCCGGAAGGCGGGTGGGTGGATTTTGAGGTGGAAAAACTTTTAGCTGCAGGGATGCAGTCTTTTTCCCTGGGAGCCAGAATCTTGAAGGTTGATACGGCCGTGGTTGCTATTCACAGCAGGATCAGTCAAGAGTTGGAAAGGCAAAGTGAGCGATAAATCCAGCACGATCCAGAACCAATTTCTGCAGTAACTTGTCTTCTAGTTACAGATCAAGCATTGTCATATAAGTTATTGGCCACCATGCTCCGGATAATATTGTGGCGATTGCAGACCCTGTTAATAGATATGGCAATTTCGTGTAGATGCTCACACACATGAAAAAAATACTTGCCCAGCCGAAAGGTGTCATAAATGATAACAACCAACCAACCGGGACCGAATATATCATATCAAAAAAATGGTTGATAGGTTGCCCAGTTGTATTGGGTTCCGGTTGATAAATAAAATTCCATACTACCATTGAGATGCTGGCTGCTATCAGCGTTAATATAATGCTTCCAAAAGACCAAATGAGAAATATATTCTTTCTAGACATGTTGATATAACTGATGTTTGTATAAGTTAAACCATCCGGCTACTGATAACAGGGTCAAGGGCGGCAATAATTTTTCCTTCATCAAAAATTGTTACCTTGCCGGTGCTTTGCGAAACAACAACCGCGATAGCCTCACTGTGCATTGTAATACTTGCCGCTGCCCTGTGCCGGGAGCCAAGGCCTTTTAATTGTTGTGCCACTGAGCTGACAGCATCAGCGTCAAGGTGACGACCGGCGGCCTCAACGATTCCTTTCCCTGAAATAACAAAAGCGCCATCAAGTTGGGCAAGTTCTTTGATACTTTCAACCACCTCGGAGGAATTTATTTCCCTTATTTCTTTGGGGTATCCTTTGAAAGGATTAAATATTGCCTGGTGTGATGATTTTATTATCTGTTCTACATTGCCGATGATAAAAGTAGTACCGACAGGTTTTCCTTCCCTTCCCAATGCTCCTATGTCAAGGGCAATATCGATTACAGCGATTACGGTGTGAAAAAAATTTTTGGTAATCAGGGAGCGGGGATCAAAAGGAAATTCTTCGCTCCATGAGAGACTTAAATCATGAACGGTAATGGTGTCAAGGTGATCTTTTCCCCATGGTCCAAGAACACAAACCACTTTATAGTCGGGTTGAATAACCTGTTGAAGAACTGCTTGCATAAACGCATATTTAACTCTGGAAAAACGAGTCTGGTTGCCGGACCATGTGTGAATAATAGTTTTTTTGTTGATGACACAATCGGGAATGGTTTGATTCTTGGGAATGACAAGGACAATTGCTTCATCTTTGATTGATTCAATTTTGGCAAATGTTCTGCAGGATTGCTCACTATTTAAAAATAAAAAAACCTTATCACTGGCAGTATCTCTGGCAATCTGTAATGCATTGTTGATTAAAATATCGGCCTGTTCGTCGGTGTTCATAGAGGACCTTGGTTCTTTTTTGATTTGTGACTAATAGATGACAAAGTGGCTTTTCAGGTTGCATCTCAGACGATTTTACTAAGAGGTTATTTTATGCAAGTAATCAGTTTGCTTGGTTCGGCCTGATACCAGTCACTGAAGCGTGTCATCAACTGGATTTTTCTCCGTACGTATAGAGTGTGAGAGTCTTGTGCTTGGAAAGTGATTGAAGTTGGTAGGTTCGAGGTACCAATTTCAGATGCAGGATAGTTTGACACGCTCATCGTTGTTTTTTTGTGTGATGGCTTTCCTGGAATGCAAAAAGGGGTGTCTGGAAGCTTCGGAGTAGTTTTTTCAAGGTGGCCTTAAGTTATCTCACATCGAGATTCGTGGACCAGACGTTTCCATAATTGTTCTTTCTGGTCATCTTCAACATTTTCGAACTTGATTGCAAATGTATTTTCTTTGACCCAGATAACTGTTGCATTGATTTCAAATACGTCTATGAGGTCATCCTGTTTGTTAAATGTAATTGTAAAGGAAATGTTATCGTCAACAGTGGGTTGCAGGGTCGCAGAATTAATAGCGCATCCGCTTATGGATATGTCAAGGACATCTCCATTTCCCTGCTCACTGTCTATCTTGTATTCGACTGGTTGTTGATAGAGACAAAATCGCAAGCCTTCACAGTGTTGAGAGTTTTTAAGTTCAATTTCAGCTTCTTCAAGAGTGGAAACATAATTGGCACGGTATCCCTGCATCCGTGCCGCCATGTTTAATATTTGTTTGAAAATTGTCTTATGCTTATCTATAACTCGAACCACTTTTCCGACTCTATTTGTGATCAGGTGATTGGTTATGTTTTTAAAAGTCGGTATTCCACTGAGAGCGGCGAGGGAACATTCTGAGAGATCATTTATGACATCAAAACCGGGTTTTAAGTCCGCAACGCAGAATCTGATGTCAGTATAAAGGTTATCCAGATTTTTTTTGCTAAGCTTGCCTGCAATTGTGATATACAACCTGTTCTTGGCAATATCAGCAACAGCGCGTGAGCTTTTTTTACCAGCAGTTTTGCTCATCTTAAATTCTTAGGGTAAATTCAGGATGTTTTGCTCTGTCTCTGTAGATTAGCATATATCACCCAGATAAATAGATGGTAAAAAAAGCTAGAATCTTGCTTGAGGCTGACGAAAAAATTATCTTTGCAAGATTGTTAAATTAAATAGTATCAAAAACGCACCTCTATTTGAAATGAATTTTTTGTTTTTTCCTGATCAATGAGGAACCTGAACTGGTTTTTTATAGGTGTCCACCTGGGATTTCATTAAGGCTTACAGGGGTGCGATGACAATGGTCAGCGTGTTGTATCGATGATACCGCATCAGGGGAGGTAGTAGATATAAATGGGATTTGCCACCACCAGTGATAGAGGGATTCGTGGGCTAGGATATTGTGACCGGTAACACATGCATCAGTTCGGTCCGCTTGTCTGTATGAGCAGTGTGAGAGGATGTTCACTATATAGCAGCTAACCCATAGGGTATAAAATTTCATTATGCACTTCATCGCAATTACGCAACACTTCATCTGATAATTCAAGATCAATGGCTGCCAGAGAGTCGTCAAGTTGTTCTGCAGTTGTTACTCCGATAATGGTTGAGGCAACAATGTCAAACTGTTTACTCCAGGCAACAGCAAGTGTTGCAGGGGAAATTCCGGCCTTTTTTGCTATCTCCATGTAACGGGCGGTGGAGGCTAGAGTTCTTTCATTTAAAAAACGGCTTGCCATTGCTCTGATTCTCGGGTCATCTGACTGGGCATAATGAGTGAAACGGGCTATCACTTTTGGGTCTGTATTGTACTTGCCGGTCAATACTCCGCCTGCCATTGGGGAGTAGGGGAGCAGGGATATTTTTTCCAGCCTGCACATCTCGACCATCTCATCGAGGAATCTGCGATTCAACAATGAAAAATTGTTTTGGATGGATTCAAATCGTTTGTAGCCTTGATATTTAGAGATCATATTGGATTTGGTCGTTCCGTAGGCTGTATCGTTGGATGTTCCCAAATAACGAACTTTTCCCGAACGTACCAGGCTGTCGAAGGCCTCCATAGACTCTTCTCTGGGGACAATCGTGTCTGGCCAGTGCATCTGGTAGAGGTCGATATAGTCGCACTTCAGACGACGGAGACTACCCTCTACTCCTTTTATAATATGGTGGGCGTCAATGGCGGTAAGACCGGAACGTATAGGGGGAACAAACCAGCCCGAGGCGGCACCGGCGACCTTTGTCGCGATGATCAAGGAATCCCTGGATTTTCCATGCAGCCATTCTCCGACAATTTCTTCGGTGATACCAACGGTCTCAGCCCGTGGCGGTACCGGGTACACTTCGGCGGTATCAAAGAAATTAATTCCGGCAGCATAGGCCTTATCCATGATCGCAAACGCTGTTTTTTTGTCACACATGGAACCAAACATCATGGTTCCAAGACAAACAGGACTGACCCGCAGGCCACTTTGACCGATATATCGATACTCCATTCTCAGGCTCCTATTTTGTAAAAACGAAGAGAGTTACATGACATCAAGAGTACTAAATTACCCTTCCATTGCAGGAAACACAACAAGGCAAATTAGTATCACTTTGAGAAGATAGCTTCCTGAGAAACAAAGAGGCAGGTTTAGCTATTGGAGGAGATTTTTTGAATCGAAAAATAACAAAGAAAAGGAGTTTTTGTGTTTCCGGGTGACGGTCTTGGTTTTCCATGTTCATAGTATTGATCAGGACGTGAAGGGAAACACCGTTCGGGGCCTCTGAGTTTGCTGCTGTTTTTCATGTAACACCATAGATACATATGACATTTTCTGCGTTGAGCTCTGTCTTGTTAAGTCTTGTCAGAGAGTATTGTTCATGATACGTTTGTTATTACAGATGAATGAAGGATCATATTGGTTTTTTACGAATTTTCCTCTCTAAAAGGAGGCGAGTTGATTCAACATATGGACAATACTTCTTGTATGATCTTCAAATAAAACACAAATATGTTCCCGAAATATAGAGTGATTGACGGGATAGCAACCTGAAAATAGGTAGTCTAAAGGAGATGGTATGGGTTCGATGAATTTTTCAGTGAATAAAGAGCGTTGTATAAGCTGTGAGGCTTGTGTTTCTGATTGTCCATATTTTGTGTTGACCATGGAAGAGGACACACCTGCAGCGGTTGCCGACAGGGAATCTCTATGTATCAAGTGCCTTCACTGTTTAACGGTTTGTCCTACCGGTGCTGTATCCATTAATGGTTTTGACCCGGATGACTGTCTTGATATGGAGAATATGTTTCCTGAGGCAGACAAAATGGAGACCTTGATACGAGGACGGCGTTCGGTGCGCAAGTATCAGGATGAAAATATTGAATCGTCAGTGATGGAGAGACTCCTCCAGGTTGCCTGGCAGGCTCCAACCGGAGTAAATGCAAGAGGTGTTCTTTTTACCGTGGTGGATGATAAGGAAATTATGGAGAGACTGCGTAGAGCAGTTATGACCCGACTGGCTGAGCTCGTCAGGGACGATAAGCTGCCTGAACAGCTGGAATTCTTTGCCGGGTTTGCCAAGCTCTGGGAAGAACAGGGGATCGATATCCTGTTTCGTGGAGCGCCTCACATAATCATCACATCCGCACCGAAAAACTGCCCCTGTCCGGAACAAGACTGCATCATAGCACTATCCTATTTTGAACTGTTTGCCCAAAGTCTGCGACTGGGGACTGTTTGGGATGGGCTGGCAAAATTGGCTTTTACCGAACTGATGCCGGAGTTTAACGAACAACTGGGAATTCCGGCTGACCATATCTTCGGTTATGTCATGGCCTTTGGTAAGCCGGCAGTGGAATATCACCGGACAGTACCAATCAGGCCGGCAGCTATCAACAAAGTCACTTTTGAGTAAATGTAACTACTCATTTTTCTGAGAGATCTGTTAGCTGTCGGGATGAATTGTTGTGTTCGGAATATCTTTTTTACTTGCACTACAAACTACTTTTTCTCCCTGTTACCATTTTGTTACCTTTGCTGTCCTACACTACCTCAAGAGAAAAGGAAAAAGTCTAAGAGATATAGCTTTGACCATATCTCTTAACTGTATCTCACGAGATGTTTTTAAGTAGCATTAATCAATGTACAAGGAATGAATATGAATCAGTTTGCTCAAGAAACACGCCAATATGAATGGCTGGGCTACTATGATCGATTTAGCTATTTTTCTCCTGAAAAAATTCGTGAAGGTTGTTACCCAAGAGTAATGGAACATACCGAAGCGCCGGAAAAAGCAATCGTGCTGGTTCATGGCCTCTCCGACTCACCATATTTTATGACCGCAATCGGAGATCATTTCTATAAGAACCTTGGCTACAATGTTTACATGCCCCTCCTCCATTGTCATGGTCTTAAAGAACCGATGGGAATGGAAGGCGTTAAACTGGAAGAGTGGAAGGCGAATGTGAGTTTTGCAATAAAGTCAGCCGCATCTCAATCTGAACAAATATCTGTCGGTGGATTATCCACTGGCGGAACCCTGAGCTTTCATATGGCAGCGACTAAACAGAAGATCAATGGTGCACTGTACCTTTTCTCCGCAGCACTGGACCTGGCAGGTGGTCCTCTTGGAGTAACAGGTGAATTAAAAGAATGGTTATTACGCAGCTTTTTAGCTGATATTCTGGATAAAAATAACCCACTGATTGGTGACAATCCATACCGATATGGCCACATTGATATGGATGGAGCTCGAGAATTGGCTAAGCTGATTGATGAGACAGATTCCCTTATAGAGAGATACAGCCCAAAAGATCCATTTTCTAAAAGAGTTTTTGCTGCTCATTCAGAGTGTGATACGACAGCAGAAATCTCGGGAATTGAAAAATTACAAAAGGTATCAGTGCCGGATCGATTCCACTTCCATAGGATTCCGAAACAGTTCGGTGTGTCTCATGCCAGCGTGGTTTTAAAAGATCCCATCTCAACAGGTGGCGAAGTTTTGGAAAAACAAAATCCACAGTTCGATGAGATGATGGCGGCCATAACCGATTTTGCATAACAACAAGGGAGGCGAAGTAGGGGAGTGAACCAAAATTCTATGATTGTGGATGTCGGTCATCTTCCCCTCTCATCGTTTGACGGGTTGTAAGCCTGGGTCTCTCTTTTCTTGCAGGCGAAAAGGAAAATAAAGACAGCAAGGGGAGGAAATTTTATCATGCTTAGACAGGTACATTTCTACACCAAGGTATTACTGGTGTTGATTTTCTTCGGTCTCGCTGTCGGTCAGGCTCAGGCTGAGCTAACCATGGTTGAGAAATTGCTGGCTACCGACGGTGCTGCCGGGGATAAATTCGGTAGATCCGTATCCATTTCCGGTAATACAGCTGTTATTGGCTCCTATACGGATGACGACAATGGTAATGATTCCGGTTCAGCCTACGTCTTCACCCGTTCTGGTACTACCTGGACCCAGCAGGTCAAGCTTGTTCCAGCCGACGGTGCCGCCGATGATAGGTTTGGCTTTTCCGTATCCGTGTCTGGCGATACCATCGTGATTGGTGCCGATGGGGATGATACTTCTGGGCTGCAAGCGGGTGCAGCTTATGTTTTTGTCCGTTCCGGCACTACATGGAGCCAGCAGGCGAAGTTCAACGCCCCTGATGGTGCCGGTGCCGACTTTTTTGGTAGCTCTGTCGCAGTTGATGGTGATATCGCAGTAATTGGTGCCCCAGGGGATGACGATAATGGTAGCTATTCTGGCTCGGCCTATGTTTTCGTCCGCTCCGGCACTACCTGGAGTGCACAGGCTAAGCTCACTCCCGATGACGGCGCTGCTGATGACGAGTTTGGCAACTCCGTGGCTGTGTCCGGTAAGACCGTTGTGATTGGTGCTCACTATGATAATGATAATGGCGACAATTCCGGTTCGGCCTATGTCTTCATCCGCTTCGGAGCTAGCTGGAGCCAGCAGATCAAGCTTACTCCTGCTGATGGTGCCTCCTTGGATCAATTCGGCGAGTCCTTGTCCGTATCTGGTGATACCACAGTGATTGGTGCCTACAGGGATGATGACAATGGGGGTGACTCCGGGGCAGCCTATGTTTTCAGCCGTTCCGGCTTAACCTGGAGCCAGCAGACTAAGCTTCTTGCTGCTGACGGTGCCCTAGGGGATAATTTCGGCTACTCGGTGGCCGTATCTGGTGAAACTGTCATGATTGGTGCTCCCGGGGATGGGGGCCATACCGGTTCTGCCTATGTTTTTACCCGTACCAAATCCACCTGGAGCCAGCACAACAAGATTCTTGCCGCCGACGGCGCTGTTGATGACTGGTTCGGCAACTCCGTGGCCGTGTCCGGTGAGATCGCAGTAGTTGGCGTTTACCTGGATGATGACAAGGGCATCGGTTCCGGCTCTGCCTATGTTTACTGGCCCAAGAGTTTTTCCTGGATCATGTTTATACCTGCCATTACCGGTGGCAGCTTATAAAGTAGATCCTGCCTCTCCTTTAGAGAGGTTCTGGGCTTGATCAAGGCCTCAGATTTGAGAGGAGAATGAGTGGCAATAGAGTTATTTCAGTACATTGATAAATTCAACCGGACTGCTGCCGAAATGGCGTTTAAATTCACGACTGAACTGCGTAGCACTCTCGTAACCAACTTCAGCAGCGGCTTCATTTACTCGAGAGCCCCGTTCCATAAGAAGTGATTTTGCTTTGCTCAACCTGACTTTTTTCAGATATTGAATGGGAGAGGATAAGGTCACATCTTTAAAAGCCCTGTGAAATGCAGAAGGGCTCATATTTACTAACGTAGCAAGGCTATCTATATCTATGGATTCCCGATAGTTTGAGTGTATGAGCTTGAGAGCCTTATCAACCTTGGAAAGGTTTGTGTTTTTCATAGCCAGAGCGTAAAGAGATGAAGCATTTTGCCCACACATTATTCTGAACATCAACTCAGTTACAATACCTTGTCCAATTACATTGCTGTCGAGTGGAGACTGAAGTGCCTTCAGAAGTCGTAATACAGTCTCTTTGATTGTTGGCGTTGCACTTGTAATAAAAAGTCCCTTATGCTTTTCTTTTTTTCGTAACAGGGGAAAATCGATATGATCGTCCATCTGATTAATAATATGTGTGAGGATGCCAATGTCTATATCTACAGTCAATGCGAGTAGAGGTTTTTCATCAGTTGCGTATGTCTCACAATCTGCAGGGATTGGAACTGAAAGTACCAGGTAGTTGTCAGGATTGTACTCATAGGTTTCGTCGCCCACGAAAACACGCTTGGCCCCCTGCCCGACAATAATTACCCCTTGTTCGTAACAAAGAGGTTCTCGTGGCCGAGAATGTGTCGCTTTAAAAATTCCGATACCGGGGAGCAACGTTTTATTAAACCCCTGATTCTTTGCCAGTCTGTCCATTAAAATCGCAGCTTCTGTCATACCAGCCTCCTTGAATTATCTGTAGGGTACCTTGAAAAGTTAGATTTTTTGTTCAAGATCGAGGAACAGACGAAAAAATAAGCGCAACATATAGTTGATATGTGAGCATTATTTTTTT
Source organism: Desulfocapsa sp. (assembly GCA_030145625.1). Taxonomy (GTDB): domain Bacteria; phylum Desulfobacterota; class Desulfobulbia; order Desulfobulbales; family Desulfocapsaceae; genus Desulfocapsa. The sequence continues at coordinate 33,361 of JAQYVF010000026.1, forward strand.
GACTGTGACGAAGAGCTTGGGCAAAAAGGCAATTTTTCGAGGTGGCCTGTACTCTTTGACTCTATGCATTATTAACAGCATAGGCGGGAAAATGACAACTAAAGTAGGAATAGGCATGATATTGAGAGGAATGTGCCTTCTCATGTGGATTTTTTGCCTTAATTTAGCATATGTCCAGAGAGGATCTCAGGAAGAGGTAAAAAGGAAAATAATCACATCATATCCTATGGTGATATGAAAGGAGAAAATTATGCTGAACTTCAGTTTCTACAATCCTACTCACATTGTCTTTGGTAAGGACCAACTAGAACAATTGGATACCCTTGTCCCTAAAGGTGCAAAAGTTCTTATCACCTATGGTGGAGGCAGTGCCAAGAGAACCGGCGTACTGGATAAGGTGAAAAAAGAATTGGCGAAATCACAAAGAGAAGTAGCAGAATTTGGCGGGATAGGAGCGAATCCTGAATTGTCGGTTCTTATGAAGGCAATAGAAAGAGTCCGCGGGGAGAAGATTGATTTTCTCCTTGCCGTGGGAGGAGGTTCTGTCATGGATGGAACCAAGTTCATTGCTCTGGCATCTTTTGCAAAAGAATTTACAGGAAAAGAAGAAGCTCTTTTGCATTTTGGTTTCGATCCGGTTCCTGTGGAGAGTGCAGTACCTATGGGTACAGTACTTACTCTTCCTGCCACGGGATCTGAAATGAACGGTTTTGCCGTGATCAGTAACGGCAAAGATAAATTACCTGTATTCAGTCCATATGCTTTCCCACAATTCTCCATATTAGATCCGGTGCTTACCTATACCCTCCCAGCCACTCAAGTGGCCAATGGTGTGGTCGATACTTTTATTCATACAGTTGAACAATATGTTACCTATTCAGTAGATGCTCGTTTTCAGGACAGAACTGCGGAGGGTATTCTGCAAACGATTATTGAGATAGGGAAAAAGACAGTAGATGAGCCTGAAGATTATGACGCCAGAGCGAATCTTGTCTGGTGTGCTACCATGGCATTAAATGGACTTATTGGTGCTGGAGTGCCGCAAGACTGGAACACTCATATGATAGGTCATGAGCTTACGGCTCTTTTTGGAATAGATCATGCGAAAACCTTAGCAATTATACAGCCTGCCGTATGGAAGGTGAGAAGGGAGCAGAAAAAAGGAAAACTCCTGCAGTACGCTGAGAGAGTCTGGGATATCAGGGAAGGGAGTGAAGATGAAAGAATAAATCTGGCAATTTCCAGGACAGAAGAGTTTTTCCAGAGCCTTGGCATGAAGACCAAACTATCAGATCATAATCTCACTCAAGATGATATTGAAAAGGTGATAAGCTCATTGGAAAAACATGGAATGACGGCACTGTCTGAAACAGGTGATGTAACACTTGAAATTTCTAGAGAAATTTTAAAGGCTGCCATGTAGATGTGTTATTCCCTTGCGAAGGCACATGGGAATACCATTTGTCATGGTGGGAAAGTGTGAATCCTGACTGATCTCTTACGGAGAACAGCCAGGATTCAATTGGGATTTGTTGATATCTGTAACAGCGGCTTTGAAGAGTTCGCTTTTCTTTTTTGCATACTCCTTATCTTGACAACCACAATGTGGTACCTAGATTGTAGTGGCAAGAGTTATTTTATCTTGCTTTTTCTTGTTTTGACTACAAACGAATGGAGGCCATTATGTCTGGATATGATAATCTTATTTGGGTACGTGATAAAGAGGGAAAAGAGTATGTGTGCGAACTTGATGCCATGCGTAAAAATTTAAAAGATGGTGATGAGCTTTCCAAAGAGGAACGCTCTCACTGCATGAATGTCAATGAAATTGTTGGCACCGAACGCTGGTAGCATAAGCCAAAGGTGGTCTAAAAAGAATATCATGGACCAGGGGAAACGTTTTCAGGTTCATGATGCCTATATCAAATAAATGGAGGTTTTCCATGGCCTATTCATGTAATACATGCGGTGCAGTAGCCGATGCCCCCGGGCATCTTTGCAATCCCTGTGACGACAAGGAAGAATCGTGCAGTTTTTGCGGAACACCGGAAGTAGACAGCAAACATGTCTGCAAAGATAAACTGGTTGAAATGAAATATGTATGTGGCGGGTGTGGCCGGGTGGCCATGGAAGCGGAAAATGTTTGCAAGCCACAGGCTATTATCTCTTAACTAAGTATTTGCACACGTTTCTTATTATAAGTTAAGGGTACTATAAGTAAGGGAGAAGGGCAGGGCACATTCAGTGGTCTGCCCTTCTCCTTTTCCTCCTACTGGTTCAATTCTGACTAGGGAAAACCCTGGCTGCGCGATGAATTTTCTTGACAAAATAGAGTAACTTATGTCAATACGTATTGTGACAATCTGAATGACCGTTCATTCAGATTGTTTTTGGTGGGTTTTCCCTGCTGGCTGGTATGCCTTTATGATTACACTTTTTTGCTATTGTTTTTTTTGATGTTGAACCAGGTGAATGGCCACTGGGGAATGGTTGACGTGATGAATCAAGAATCAGTCTTAAAGGAGAAAAGAAAATGAAGAAAAAGTTTAAATTATTTGCAACAGCAATCTCTCTGCTTGCTCTTACAGCTTCACCTGTTTTTGCCAGCGGTCATGGAGAGAAGGCCAAAAAACCTAGTCCTGATGTTGCTATTCAAATGTTGAAAGATGGTAACCAGCGCTTTGTTTTTGGGCTCCCAAAACATCAGCATGCCGATGCTGCACGCCTGGCACAAGCAGGGAGTGAGAATCAGGGGGATCATGCGTATGCCACAGTAATTACCTGCTCCGATTCTCGTGTGCCTGTAGAAATACTTTTTGATGCCGGTATAATGGATATTTTTGTCATCAGAGTGGCAGGTAATGTGGTTGACGTTGATGAGGCAGGATCAATTGAATATGGTTTAGCCCATGTGAATACACCTGTTCTCGTTGTCCTCGGACATACCCAGTGTGGCGCGGTAACAGCAGTAACCGCAGTTGTTCAAGGACATGGTCATCCCCTTGAGCGTAATATCCCACCCCTGGTGGATAATATCATCCCTGCAGTGAAAAAAGCCATTGCCGCGCATCCTGAGGCCAAAGGAAACGACGTTATTCCTTATGGTATCGAGGAAAATGTTTGGCAGGGTATAGAGGATCTTTTCATGAGCAGTCCTTCAACAAGAGATATGGTGAAAAGTGGGAAAGCTAAAGTTGTTGGTGCAATTTATGACGTAGGCACTGGCAAAATCAACTGGCTCCCAGAAGCTAAGACAACCAATATCTTGACTGAAGTAGAAAAAAATCCTGCCCGTGCTATGAATGCCATGGCTGAAGCTCATTGAGAGTAGTATACGTTTTTTCGTTTTGAACCAGTTTAAAGAAAAAAAGGCTGAGCCATTTGGTTCGGCCTTTTTTTTTGTGTTAATTCCGAGTTGGTCGATTCCCGATCCTATAGCAGTACATCCTTTACAGTTCTAGCAACATATCGTTTACACTTTTAAGTTCTGATTTCCTCCATACAAAAATATATCTGATTACGTACAAAGCTCAGCCATTTTTTTTAGGGGGTGCTCACTCTGTGAGTACCCGCCTCTGTTATGATATCTCCAAACAATTAAAACAGGAGATAATTATGGCTAAAAATAAAATTCAATTCCAACAAGGCCTCAGTTTGCAGGAATTCCTATCTCAATATGGCTCCGAGGAGCAATGCCGTAATGCACTATTTCAATGGCGATGGCCTCATGGCTTTAGATGCCCTGAATGCGGCCATGATAAATACTGCACCTTGAAATCAAGAAAGCTGTCTCAATGCAACAGATGTCGATCTCAAATTTCTGTCACTGCCGGAACGATCTTTGACTCTACCAAACTACCGCTGAGCACCTGGCTTCTTGGCATTTACTTCATCACACAATCAAAAGTCAGTGTTTCTGCACTGAGCCTGAAAAGACTTATTGGCGTTTCTTACAACACAGCACTTTTGATGAAACATAAAGTGCAACAAGTCATGAAAGAGCGTGACGACAGTAAACCTATAGCTTCTACCTTTGTCCAATTAGACGATGCCTATTGGGGTGGCAAAAAGCGTGATGGCAAAAGAGGTCGTGGAGCTACCGGTAAACTTCCTTTTGTTGCAGCAGTATCCACTAATGACCAGGGGCATCCTCTTGAAATGCGTTTTAGCCAGGTAAAATCTTTTTCCAAAGAAGCAATTGAAGACTGGGCCAACAAGCATCTTTGCGCCGGTGCCCAAGTTGTCTCAGATGGCTTGCAATGTTTTAACGGCATTGATGCAGCTGGGTTCAACCACAAAGTAATCATTACTGGTGGCGGCCCCGACAGTGTTAAGATTGCCGATTGTAAATGGGTTAACACGATTATTGCTAATGTGAAAAGAGCCCTGCATGGTACTTTTCACGCAATCAGTAAAAAACATTTCTCTCGTTACCTTGCAGAATTTTGTTATCGTTTTAATCGCAGAGTTGATCTGCGGCAGTTAATATCAAGATTTTCATATGTTGCCCTCAGAACACCGCCGATCCCACAGCGGCTCTTGAAAGTGGCTGAGCTTTGTGGGTAATCAGAATTCAATATATAGGGGAGTTCCCAGAATAATTTCTTTTTGACAAATTGTCTGTTTATGCATAACGCGAAACATTGCTTTCACAGATAATATTTTACTCGGATCACGTAGCCCAAAGGGGCCATCCGTGCTGTTCAGTAACCATTCTCCATTATTATCAAGAGCATTTTCATTATTAGTACCATCAAGAATCCCAGATAAAATAGTGGCAAGTTCTGTCCAGTGTCCACCTGGGGGGAGAGTCGGAACACTCAATTGAGCTCTATTGCCACGTGGCATTAAATATGCTGAAGAACCGACCAGAAGCATATGCTGATTGGCGTTCATTGGCTCGCACTCAAATGGCGACTGCCAATGTAATAGTACTACTGGTATGTTAGTCGCTAACAGTACAGGGTAAGAAACATAGCAACAAAATGTATCTTCTACCCAAGACCCTTTAATATTATCAAGGGTAGATACTGTTTCATCTTTCCGGATGTATTCTAGTATCTTATCGAGTTTTTGAATAGAGTTTGTTCCTACCTCTTCGTTAGACTCTTTATGATGTTCGATGCTAAGCCAGTTCCCAATACCACTCTTGAATAAAGTTTTTGATTTTTTTTCGGTTTCAGTGCCGATTTGATCATAAAGCATATCCACTTTTGCATCTGATATGTAGAAAAAATATTTCATTGTTCCTCTCCAAAATTTTCTTGAAATAATTTTTCCAAAGCCAGGAAAACCTCTTCACAATCTCTGCCAAGCATCTCTACTGTCAGAACAGTGCCATAACACGCTGCTAATGTGAGTATTTCCAAAATAGAATTCGCGTTTATTCGCAAGTTACTGGTAATAAAGAAAACCTCACATTCATACTGATCAAGTAATTTCACAATACTGGTTGCAGGTCTTGCATGAAGACCAAATTTGTTGCTTACGGTTAATTCTCTCAATTTCATGTTCTGTCACGTGGTTGTCATAGCCGATAAGGTAAGCTGCTATTCATTAGAAACAGGCGGTTCGGCATTTATTATTGCGTCTCTGATTGTTGAAGGATTTTGTGAAAATCTTATGATGTCAAGTATGCTTTTTTGCATGCATAACATACTCATTTGAGCAAGAACTGTAAGGTGAATACCTGGATTATTCTTAGGTGATAATAAGGCAAGAATGATATCGACAGGTATGCCGTCATGAGAATCGTATGGGATTGATGTTGCAGTTCGAACAAGCAAGAATTTCGATTCGGATATGACAAGGGACTGTGCATGAGGAATGGCAATACCTTTACCTAATCCAGTTGAAGCCAAAGCTTCTTTTGCGAGCAAAGAGTCAAAAAGATCATCTGCATTTCCCTGAGGCCAGTTTAATCGATGTTTGTCTGCAATAAATCGTAAAGCCTTCTCTTTGTTTTCCAGCGCTACATCAAGATAAATATTTTGCGGAAGAAGAGAACTAGAGAGTGTCATTAATTCAGGTAATTGGCTGAGTTCCAGTGGAGGGTGAGTGTTGTTGAGTTGATTGTGTACGTTAAGCATGGGAGTGAAGTGAACGGGTAAGGTGCCAGTCTGTCTTTCCATGTTAAGTGCCTAACATAAACTGAATTTGTTGTTCATGGCAAGTGTGTTTCCTTGGAGGATGGTTGTATAGAAGGGAGAACTCGAAAAAAGGGATATACAATTAGTGCGGGAGGCAAAATGGCGAAGCTCGGATTACGACAAAAGAAGAATGCACAGGTGAAGCAGGTTCTTTATGATGCTGCAATGGAGCTGTTTCAACGAAAGGGTTTTGATGAAACCTCAGTGGATGAAATTACGCAAAGGGCAGGGTTTAGCCGTGCCATCTTTTTTTATCATTTCGTGGCAAAGCAAGGGGTTTTGAGGCACTACGGACAAAAACTTCAAGGTCTTGTGGAAAAGCTTCTAGAGGAGACAGATCCGACGACATCCCCTCTGGAGCGGATTCGCGAGGTATTTTTTGCGATGGCGAATGAAGCCCGGGAGAACCGAGATGAAGTCAAGCTCATCTGGTGGAGTGCCTGGTATAATCCCGACATGGGCATGACCTGTAGGTTTCAAGTTCCCTGTAGATAAGTTCCGTGAATGCCTGCCAGCTTACATTCATTAACGGGAGTAGGGGGAACTGAGTATGCTAGGTTTTAAGTTGAAAATTTCTAGAGAGTCAGGAGGAGTGCACCTCGGATCTTTTTTGTTAATAGTAGGTTGATGGTTGTCTGGGATCAGTATGTGCGGAGCTGTGAGAGGGAGCCGGTAGAGTGGCTCCCGGTCACGATTATACCATTTTGGTGGTATTGATTTTAGTAAGAATTGCAGTCAATGACTATTGGATCTTGCAGTTGATTATGTGTACCAACAGCTTGATAGCAAGTAGTGTCAGCACTTATTATTTCAATTGTTATCTCTGGGTTCGTCTGGATGAAATTCATTGCTTGTGCATCAGAAGAGTATTGACCATATTGTTGGAAATAGTTTTCCTCCGCAGTTGCTAACATCTGTAATTCTGATTCTGTAGCAACCATATATGCGCGGTTTTTATAGGTAACAAATTGTGGAATTGCAATTGCAGCTAAAATACCAATTAATGCGATCATGCCAAAACCACCGGCTACTACAGCAATAATAACTCCCGCGCCACCTTTTACTGTGTATTTTTCTTGTAAAACCTCGGTGGAGGTAAACGCATAAATTATAAATTCGATTAACGCAATTAAACCTGGAATCCATGTCCAGCAAAACAAAAGATAAAAAAATCCTTGCCAATTTTTACCCAGATAGAATTTATGAGCTCCGAATCCTCCTAAGAAAAAAGTTAACAATAATAAAGCAGTTTTGTTTACTCCTTCACTGTTTTTTTGTCTCACGCCACACATTGGACAGATTTCAGCTTTGATTTTTATTATTTTTCCACATTCAGTGCAAAAATTTTCATCAATTCCTTTGAATTGTGTTGTCTCAATTGGTTGGCTCATTTTTTCTCCGAGGTGAGGGGATATTGAATACGATTCCTAAACAGTTTATGGAAATGTGATTTTTTTTACAACATATATTTCTAAAGCAACAAGCAAGAAGTATTTGTTGTATCGTAAGCGGGCTATTGGCTCACAAATGCGCTGGAACAACTGGTGAAAGTTTCTTTCACGTCTGTGAAAATCGAAACAAAGAGGAGTAGATAGAAAAAAAATTATAGAGTGTTATGCGGAGTAAGCAGGAAGGTGAGGGGGAAGGTTTGAAATATCAAGTTTTTCTGTTTCAAGAGCTGGCGTTCTTTTTTGGGGAGCCCATAATATATGGTACTGTGCGAGAGGACGCTGGAGCGGCTCCCTCTCCCGATTGATTTTTCTATTTAATGCCAGTTATGCAATAGCATGTTTTTTGATTTCCTTTTTTGGAAATAATATCAATGTGTTTCAGTGAGCCATGATTTGATAAAAGTGTTTGTAAGTCGTGTGTAGAATAATATTTGAAAACATCTTTATTAAGCTCCATTTTCTCCATCTCATTTTTATCGTGAAAACCGATAACTAACTTGCCACCAGGTTTTAGAATACGATATATTTTGGAAAGAGTTGTGACTGGATTTTTCCAGAAATAGATAGTGTTTACGGTAAATATTTTATCAAAACAATCTGAATCAAATGCCGCTTCGTCAAAGTCCCCTAAATGGATTTTAACCGTACCTTTGTAGATGTTTTTTTTGTTCTTCTTTTTAGCTATTGCCACCATAGGTTCTGAAAAATCGATACCTTCAATGAGCCCTTTTGATAAATTATCGGCGATATTTTTAATAAGTGTCCCAGTGCCAGAGCCTATTTCTAAGGCATGATTGTTTTCCTCTATGGATATTGTATCAAACGTTAACGCATTTAACTCAGCATTTCCTTTTTCGAAAACTCGAGACATGTAAAAGCGACCAAATATTCCGCTAGGTTTCTTCGCTTGTTTTGAAAAGTATTTTGTATAATTCATTTTACTTCCACTGAGTTTGTTCTGGAAAGATTGGGCATAGGTCTTGATAGATCGTATTCATATATTTCAAAATCTGGCTCCAATTTCTTGTTCTATGCCATTACTTCATCTATTGGTAATATTTGCTTAGGGTTCGTTTGTTAATTGACACATGAGCGATGCCACAGCCATACTGTGCTTGCAAGACAGGGAACGAGCATGAACCATGTCCCAAATAGTGCTATCAAAAGCCCGGCAAACGGGGCGGGCAGGCAGGCACCCAAAACCATCGTGATAGTAAGCACACCAAAGGGTGACAATACCACAAACCATCGCGGATACACTGTCCGTCCACTTAAAATCCCAACAGCATGCCAGATTGCGCCAACACTGAAGGCCAACACCGCAGTCAGGTCACCCATCACAAAATGTTCGAGCAGAAAGCGGTTGGCCATTGCATAAAATGCCTCGTCAGTGCATCCAACCACAGCCTTCGCTTGCGACAACACACTCAAGAATGCCCATCCAGCATGTTGGATCCCCCCAATCATTAACAAAGCATAGGCAAGCAGTGCACAAGGAACATGTGCAAGCCAAAATCCTGCGCGACGCATGCCAACCCACCAGTGATAATATGACAGCGAGTAAAACGGATAGAGCCAGCCGGCCGTTTGTGCCATCATGACCATCCAATGAGGGCGATGGCCTGCTGTACGAATCGTATCCCATGCCGCAGGAGAAAAATATTCAAGGCCACTCAGTTTGGGCGAGTAAGCATAAATAAAGTCACAAACACCGTTCCAGAGTAATAGAACAGAAACAGAGATGCCAATAAGGCGGAGGCGACGACAGCGAAGTAATCTGGCCTCATCGGCGAAGCCATTTACAGTATTGCTGGCATCCGAAAAAGATTTACTGTTGATATCCATTATGAAATTCTTCTTAGTGGTTTTTTTGCAAATTTTCTCGTTTTCTCTCTAAAATAAAGCTTCCTTCTTTTGACGATAAAATAAGTAACTCAAGTTTCGGGGGTGACCAACACACAATAAAGAAAACGGATTAACTGTACGTAATAAATGAATATTAACGTGGAGAGCCTTTCACTTTTTGATATGTTGGTATTTGCGAAATATTCAACAATATCAAAAAGGAAAGGCTCAAAAGAATAATACCAAACAATATCTGGATCAACAAGAGGCGATACAACTGCAAAACAGGATTTCTTCCTTTATGAAGGACTTCAAGATTGGAACTCTGCTGCATAAGAACGGAATCAGAAAGATGCGTGGCGTATCTCCGCTCACTTTGTTCAGCATGATTTTCTCTTTGCCGTTTGAAGGTGTTAACTTTTCCAAGGGAATTGTCAAAAACTCGAATCTGGGATTCGGGAAGGATGCTGCCTATGACTTCTTGGATCGCAAATGGGCCTTTAGCCAGGCAGCTATTCCTCCCTGAAATATAACGAACAGGGCAAAGCACATCTCAATCGACTAACCAAAAAGCATGGTAAATGAAAAGCCCTATCTATCCTGGCCCATAAAATTGGCAGAGCAACGTATTTTATTTTAAAGAACAGAACTCTTTTTGACCGGGAGAAATTTTGTGGCCTTTAGCTTGGAGGGGGCAGAGTAGCCTGAAGCGTAACTGGTGCCATATATTGGCTAAAGATATATCCACATCCTTCATGGAGAAGAAAACCCTTGTGCCTGAGCACTCTGATGATGATATGCAATAATGCCTGGTAGGTCAACTTTTGATTGGCGCTCTGTCTCAAGTGTTCAGACGAAATTGGACACTTTTTGGTTGAGTAAACTGTGCAGCCTGTTGCGGAAAAGGCCAGGTAAGGCCAAGATCCTTACCTGCGCAGTGGTAGAAACCAAACAGGGGCAGAAAGTGAAGATTGTGTTTGTCCGCAACCGCAACAAGAAGCGGCAGTGGCTTGCAATCATCTCCACCGATACCAGTTTGGCCAACGAGGAAATCGTACGGATCTACAGCAAGCGCTGGGACATCGAGGTGTTCTTCAAGATGATGAAGCATTACCTCAATCTGGAAAGGGAAACTCAGCTGCGTGATTATGATGGCATGGTTGCCCATATTACCATTGCCATGAGTCGCTATATCTTTCTGAGTTTTGAACAGCGAAGTCATGACGATCCTCGAACACTCGGTTCTCTGTTCTTCGCCTGTAGCGATGAGATGGAAGATCTCAGCCTTGTGGAGGAATTACAGCGAATACTGAGCCTTGCTATGGAAAAAATTCGATCAGCAGGTATTGTTACAGAAGATTTAGCGCTTTCTCTTGTCGATTCAATCATGAGCTTTGCAATTGGTATGATACAAACAGGACAGAGGTTATTGCGGAATAGTTCCGCTGTTACAGGATATTAAACCAAGTCCGAAACTTGAGATGCTAAGAAACCGCCTGATGTACTGTTCGGCTGGGAAAAACCGAAATAACATAAGGCGCCGGCGCAGCCTGCCGATTTTTCCGAGAAACATATTGTGTTTCCTTTCACCACGGTTTCGATATGTTTGAACATGCATGTCCAAGTATCTGTTGATAGCTCTATTGCATCCTCTGGTATGACTGATGAGAAATACCAGCCCATTGAGGGAAGGGTAACAGGGAAGTGCCCGAGAAAAGCAAGATTTGCTTCTTTTACTCTTTTTGAATTCACTCTTTCACCCAACAATCTCCAATGAATCTCTGGAGAACCAAAGGAACTTTTGTAGCCAGGTTTGTCCCTGTCTTCATATCTTCTGTTTTGAAGAATAGCTCAATCCTGGCTCCGATAAGGTTGTTTGTACACATTACCGAATCGTTTTTCTTATTCAATGACTTATCTGAATAAGATTGAAAAATTTATCGTTTTCTGCGCCTAATAGAGAGAAAGTGTTCCTTTTGGTTATTCTTTATAGCCAATAATAAAAATTTATCATATTTTGATATGTTAGGTTGTTTTTTTAGATAGATCGCTGGGTTTAAATACGTGGTTGCTGTGGATTAAAAAACTATTGGCCTCTTTTTTTCGATTGCTTGAATATCTGATAAGCAAGGAGTCAACAACTATGTCGAATTGTTTCCTGGATACGAGAAGTACACTTGAGGTAAACGGCGAGCAGTTTATCTATAATGCCATTAACCGTGGTGAACTTGCATCCTACTCGTCCATTACACGTCTGCCGATTTCCATAAAGATCCTGCTGGAAAACCTGCTTCGGCATCAGGACGACCGCAGTTGTTCCCGTGAGGATATTGAGGCCTTGGCTTGTAGTGGTGGGCGGGGAAGTAACAAGGAGATTGCCTATTTTCCGGCGCGAGTGCTGATGCAGGACTTTACCGGCGTACCGGCGGTGGTCGATTTGGCTGCCATGCGGGATGCTCTGGTCAAGCGGGGTGTCGATCCGCAGAAAATCAATCCACTCTCCAGGGTAGATCTGGTTATTGATCACTCAGTAAGCGTCGACTCTTTTGGTTGCAAAACCGCCTTTGCGGCAAACGTGGCCATGGAAATGGAGCGTAATCTCGAGCGCTATCAATTTTTGAAATGGGGACAGTCCGCTTTTGATAATTTCAGTGTGATGCCACCAGGCACCGGTATCTGCCATCAAGTCAATCTCGAATATCTGGCCTCTGTTGTGGTGGGGCAGGGCGAGGATGGCAAAAGCATCGCTTATCCCGACACCCTGGTCGGTACTGATAGCCATACCACCATGATTAATGGTCTGGGGGTGTTGGGTTGGGGGGTAGGCGGCATCGAGGCGGAAGCGGCGATGCTGGGGCAACCGATTTCCATGCTCATTCCTGCGGTTGTCGGTTTTGAGTTGACTGGCCATTTGCTCGAAGGTATTACCGCCACAGACCTGGTGCTGAAGGTGGTGCAGATGCTGCGTAAGCATGGTGTGGTAGGAAAGTTTGTTGAATTTTACGGTCCAGGGCTGGATCACCTGCCCCTTGCGGATCGTGCCACCATTGCCAATATGGCGCCGGAATATGGAGCTACCTGTGGTTTCTTCCCTGTCGATGTGCAGACGATTACTTATTTGCGTCTGAGTGGCCGTGACGAGGAAAGCCTTGAGCTGGTAGAGGCTTATTGCAGGGCGCAAGGTATGTGGCGTGATGCAAATTATAAGACGCCTGATTTTGCAGACACTCTGCATCTGGATATGTCTACGGTGGAGCCTAGCCTGGCTGGACCTAAACGTCCACAGGATCGGGTGTTAGTCAGGGACCTTCAAGCTGCCATAGAGAATGTTATTGAGTCGGATGGCAAGGGCGACCAACTTGATACTCCTTTTCCCGTACCGGGCAGTACTCATGACATGCATCATGGTGATGTGGTGATTGCGGCCATTACTTCCTGCACCAATACTTCTAATCCCGCTGTCATGCTGGCTGCCGGCCTGCTTGCCCAAAAAGCATTGGCAAAGGGGCTGCAGTGTAAACCCTGGGTGAAGACTTCTCTGGCTCCCGGCTCCAAGGTGGTCACTGAATATCTGCAAAAGGCCGGACTGCAGGAAGCCCTTGATGATCTTGGCTTTCATCTCGTTGCTTATGGTTGTACTACCTGTATCGGCAACTCCGGGCCATTATCGCAGGAGATAAAAGAGGCCGTTGAGGGACATGATCTGTTGGTGTGCGCAGTTCTTTCAGGGAATCGTAACTTTGATGGTCGTATCCATCCACAGGTAAAAGCCAGTTGGCTGGCCTCGCCGCCATTGGTTGTTGCATATGCCCTGGCGGGCACCACCCGTATTGATCTCAGTCGTGATCCAATAGGTATTGGTGCAGATGGTCAGCCTGTAATGCTGCGCGATATCTGGCCTGACAATGATGAGATTGACGAACTGTTACAGACCGTTAGTCGTGACATGTTTGCAAAGGTATACAGCACGGTATTCCAGGGTGATGCGAATTGGCGTGACATTGCTTGCGGTAGTGGTGCCACCTATGCGTTTTCGACTGATTCCACCTATATCCGTCTGCCGCCTTTCTTTGATGATAAGTACAGTGGCAATACGAATGATATTATTGGTGCTCCAATCCTGGTCATGCTTGGCGATTCGGTCACCACCGATCATATTTCCCCGGCCGGTGCTATTCCGTTAGACAGTCCGGCGGCCCAGTATCTGCGTAAGCATGGCACATCTGAAGTGAATTTTAATTCCTATGGCTCGCGTCGCGGCAATCACGAAATTATGATGCGCGGTACTTTTGGCAATATCCGCATCCGTAATGAGATGACTCCTGAATTGGAAGGGGGATATACGCGCCTGTCTAGCGAGACTCAGCCCATGTTTATTTATGACGCAGCCATGGAATATCAGGCCAGAGGGATAGCCACGGTGGTGATAGGGGGCAGGGAATACGGTACCGGTTCCAGTCGCGACTGGGCTGCAAAAGGCACACTGCTCCTCGGTGTCAAGGCGGTGATAGTTGAGAGTTTTGAACGTATTCATCGTTCTAATTTGGTGGGTATGGGGGTATTGCCCTTGCAATTTGTTGAGGGCGAAAATCGTAAAACGCTGGGGCTTACCGGCGACGAACGTATCGACATTTTGGGTCTTGATGGTGACCTTCTGCCCAAACAGAATCTGTCTGCACAGATTCATTATCCCTCTGGGGAAAAGAGGATGATCAATTTACAATCATGCCTGGATACGGCAGTGGAGGTTGATTACTATCGAGCCGGAGGCGTTCTCACCTATGTGTTGAACCGCATTGTCGATAATGAATAACAGGTGATTGTGATGGGTGATTTCTTTCGGATCAAAAGTAATAGATGTTGTATTGTCCTGTAGGATCGAATTTATCCGCGAACAGGGCTTGTGCGGCCCGCTTGTTATTGGAGTGTCGTTGCATGTCGATGGCTGGTTTTTTTATTTTTATGAATAAACAAAAATGAATAGGGTATAGTCGTTACGCTATTACTAACAAGGCGTGGAAACAGTGTTTTTCCGCATACAGATTTTATTTTTTCCTATCTTGATTTATGTCTCAATTATCCCTTAGCGTTGTTCAGCAAAACTTTCTCGCTCTCTATCCAGACTTTACTCCTGATCAGCAAAATTTACTGAAATGCTTGTCGGTTATCTACGACGCTGTTTCCCGGACAAATCTTATGGAATGTCTGAATCTGGCTGGATTCAGACATGATGATGGGAAAAAGTTTGTTGTTAAGGATATGAAACCACGCCTCATGTTACTTGCTGAACAGGGATTGGTGGAAATGAATCCTCAGGGTGTCAGGTGTAATTCTGAAATAGTGGAGCTGGTTACGCGCGAAGCCGTGGCAGATAAGAGTTATGAGGGCCTGGCCATGGCGGTTCAGGAGATAATTTCACTCAAGGAGACATGGAGTGGAACATCCTGCTATAAAGGCTATAATCAAGGGATTCGTGATTTCAGGATAGCATTTTATCGGGGGCGAAATGAGTCGCAGCTGCAGAAAATTCTTCGTTCCATGCAGGATCAATTCCCCTATGAAATTTTGGAAAAACACCCCTGTGATCTGCTTTTTTTCAATCCGTTTGACAAGGAACTGTTTCATCGTCTTTCTCCCCGTTTGCTGTCTGATTTCATCATCACCAAACTCAACATTGCCTTTTTCCGTTTTGAAAGAGCAGATGATCTGCTCGATTTTTTAGAAGAATATTGTGAAAAAAGGGGAATAGAAGGGGGAGAGTTCTTTGCCATCCAGGCCCTGCATGCGATCAGTCGAGGGCAAATTGAGAAAGCGCATGGGGTCCTGCGTGCCTGGGCACCATCGACTGGGACGTTAATGAGTTATCGCGGCTGGTTGGCCTTTCTGGAAGGGAAAACGGATGAATCTTTACAAATCTATCGCCAGGGACTGCAATTGCTCAAAAAAGAGACTGGAAAAAGAAAGGTGTTTTATAGCAATCTTGCCGGATTTTTCTTTCCTGTTGCTTTACTGCAGTCAGGAGACAGCGCAGATATGAAAGAGGCCCTTGCCTATCTGCCACTGATCAAGAAACAGAAAAATCATACTGCTCATACCATGTGTGATGATCTGGAGCAGACCCTGTTACAGGCCATGGGACAAAAGAGTAAGGCCGAGAAGAAATTTCATTCTTTTGAATATCACTGGACCTACAATGATTATATCTCTTTGCTTATGGCGTATCTCACCAGTTGTTGGCAGGGGAAAAAACTTCCTGAAGGGTCAGGAAAAAGTCTTGGTTCTTTATTGGAGGCTGCTGAAAAAGAAGGATATTACTGGCTGGCCAAAGAGGCGGCTGCATTACTGCTTTTCTATGAGATTGATACCCAAAAAAATAAAAAACGTCATGAAAAGCTTAAAGAATTAGTGCCCCTACCGGATCTTTGTACTGTAATGAAACCAAAGGAGAATTGGGAACAGGTGCTCAGTGCGCTCACGGATCTTCATTCTCCTGATAAAGGAAGTCAGCTCAGTGCTCGGGGTGAGCGCTTGGTGTGGCTACTTGACTATGATGATGCCCTTGGAAATTGTGAAATTGTGCCGCGTTTGCAAAAGCTTAGCAAAAATGGCAAGTGGACAAAGGGGCGGGCTGTTGCTCTGTCCACCCTCTATTCCAAGGTCAACACGCTTTCCTATCTCAGTGACCAGGATAAAAATGTTGTTGCCTCTCTTCAAAAATCATATACCTCTCGTTACAGCTACTATGGCGGCTCTTCTTCTTCCTACTCTTTCCTGGAAAGTCAGGCTTTACCTGCTCTTGTCGGCCATCCCCATCTCTTTTGGTTCTTTAATCCACTGGTACGGGTGGAGCTCCTTAAAGGGTCTCCGGAACTCCATGTGCTGAAAAAGAAAAAAGGCTATGAGATCACTCTTCATCCTTCCCTTGAAGAAGACGACTCGTATGCCCTGGTCCAGGAGAGTCCCACTCGTCTGACATTTATACCTGTGACGCCGGATTATAGCCGGGTGGCGGATGTGATTGGGGATTCAATTACTGTACCCCTGCAGGCAAAGGATAAGGTGTTGAAGGCTCTTTCCTCTGTTGCCAAGGTGCTGACGGTTCATTCTGATATCGGTGGGGCATCCGGCGATATGGAGAAAGTAGCAGCTGATCCCCGCCCTCATGTTCACTTGCTCCCCTATGGCAATGGTCTGCAGGTGGAGCTGTTGTGCAAACCTTTTATCGATGGCGGTTCGTATTATCAGCCGGGAAGTGGCGGTAAAACAGTGCTTGCTGAAATTGATGGAAAGCAGTTGCAGACAGGACGCGATCTGCAGCTTGAACAACAAAATGCAGATCAAATCATTCAGGATTGTCCAACGTTACTTCGCCACGAAAGTGTTGAGAATGAATGGATTATGGAGGAACCGGAGGAATGTCTGGAACTCTTATGTGAGCTGCGGGAATTGGGTGAGCGGGCGGTTCTGGAGTGGCCAAAGGGAGAGAGCCTGCAGGTGACACCACAGGCCTCATTTGCCCAGTTTTCCATGGGCATAAAACGGGATAATGATTGGTTTGGTGCTACGGGGGCGTTAACGGTTGATGAAAAACTGACCCTGGATATGAAGAATCTTCTGGCCATGAGTCTGAACTCGCAGAGCCGCTTTATCAAACTTGATGACGGCAGATTTCTGGCCTTGAGTAAGGCTTTTAAGAGACGGCTGGAAGAGTTGCGTGCTTACTCTGACAATCACGGCAAGGGTGTTCGTTTCAGCCCTTTGGCAGGTCTGGCCCTTGAAGAATTTACAGAAGAAATCGGGAGCTGTAAGGCAGATAAGCACTGGAAAAATAACCTTAAGCGATTCCAAAATGTAAGTGATCCGGAACTGCCCTCCACCCTGCAGGCCAATTTGCGCGACTATCAGGTAGAAGGGTTCAAGTGGCTTGGCTGTCTCTCGGCCTGGCAGGTTGGCGGCTGTCTTGCTGATGATATGGGGCTTGGCAAAACCGTGCAGGCCCTGGCGGCCATTCTCCTGCGTGCCCCGGATGGCCCGACCATGGTGGTGGCACCCACCTCGGTGATGATGAACTGGCAAGAGGAGGCGGCCCGTTTTGCTCCCACCTTGAATGTGCAGTTGTTTGCCGAAGGCAACAGACAGAAGAGGCTCAGTAATTTGAGTGCTTTTGATCTTGTGATCTGCAGTTACGGCCTACTCCAGAGTGAGGGGGAGATGCTCGCAGATGTGGAGTGGCAGACGGTGGTTCTTGATGAGGCTCAGGCAATTAAAAATATGCAGACCAAGCGTTCGCAGGCAGCAATGAACTTGCAGGCATCCTTCAAGATTATTACTACCGGTACGCCTATTGAAAATCATCTTGGTGAACTCTGGAATCTGTTCAGGTTTATCAATCCGGGTCTTCTTGGATCTCATGAGAGTTTTAAAAAGAAGTTTGCAGGTCCCATCGAAAAACAGAAGGACCGGGCAGCCGCAAATCGTCTGAAAAAATTGATCCAGCCTTTTATTTTGCGCAGACTGAAACAGGATGTATTGCAGGAACTGCCCCCGCGCACCGAGGTGACAATGCAGGTGGAGATGAGTGCGGAAGAACTGGCCATGTATGAGGTCCAGAGGCAACAGGCGCTTGAGGCGCTGGCCGGAGAAGAAATGGAAAAAGGTGGGAAACAGCATCTGCAGATCCTTGCTGAAATTATGAGATTGCGGCGATTTTGCTGCAATCCGCAGCTGGTGGTGCCGGATCTTGGGATTGCCAGCTCCAAACTCAAGGTCTTTACTCAGATTGTGCAGGAATTGCTTGAGAACAGGCATAAGGCATTGGTTTTCAGTCAGTTTGTTGGTCACCTGACACTCATTCGGGAACGTCTGGATGAATTGGGAATTTCCTATCAGTATCTGGACGGTTCCACTACGACCAAACAGCGGGCCAAACGGGTGAAAGATTTCCAGGCAGGAAAAGGTGATCTCTTTCTTATCAGTCTCAGGGCAGGCGGTGCCGGGCTCAATCTGACAGCCGCAGATTACGTTATCCATATGGACCCCTGGTGGAATCCGGCAGTGGAAGATCAGGCTTCAGACCGTGCTCATCGAATCGGTCAGCAGCGCCCGGTCACTGTTTATCGCCTGGTGGTTAAGGGGTCCATAGAAGAAAAAATAGTAGCCCTGCATAAAGACAAGCGGGATCTGGCCGACAATCTCTTGGACGGCAGTGATATGAGTGGCAAAATCTCTGCCACAGAGCTTCTGGAACTGTTGAAGAATGGGTGAGAGGGTGGTGAAGGGTTTGTTTGCTTGTGATTTGAGTAAATGAAAGGGGACAAGCAGAGTGATATGGGTGGCTCCAGGGGAAAGCTGTTTGTGTGTTGTTTTTTAACTTCTTGTATTGTAAAGTAATTTTTTGCATTTTGAATGAAAATGCTGTTGTTGTCATTTTCGGTGATTTTGAGTGGTGGTGCTGTATTCACCTCTGTATTCACCTCTGTATTTAACCATATTGTCGACTATAAGTAAAAGGTGGCTGTGATGAGTGAACAGTATAGAATCGAAAGTGACAGTATGGGCGAGGTTAAAGTTCCTGTACAGGCGTTGTATGGCGCGCAGACCCAACGTGCGCTGAATAACGTTGCTATCAGTGGGAATTCCATGCCGGAAAGTTTTATCCGAAGCCTGGGGTTTATCAAGGCCGCGGCTGCCAAGGCCAATGCCCAACTCGGTGCATTGGATAGTGAAATGGCTGATGCCATTTACGCTGCTGCCCTGGGTATTGGTGATGGTGAGTATTTAGATCAATTCCCTGTGGATGTTTTCCAGACCGGTTCAGGGACCAGCAGCAATATGAATGCCAACGAGGTGATTGCCCGGTTGGCAAGCGAACAGCTTGAACGCGCTGTGCATCCTAATGATCATGTTAATTGCAGTCAGAGCAGCAACGATGTGATTCCCACTGCCATCCATATCAGTGCCAATCTGGCTCTTGAGAATCAACTGTTGCCCGCCTTACACAGGCTACAGGTGGCAATTGAGGTTCGTGAAAATGAATTGGCAGAAGAGATTAAAACCGGTCGAACCCATCTGATGGATGCCATGCCTATCAGTTTTGCCCAGGAGTTGTCCGGTTGGCGTGCCCAGCTTGTGCTGGTGGAAGAACGCATAGTTGATACCCGTAGAAGACTTTGCCAACTTGCGCAGGGTGGTACGGCCATCGGCACCGGTGTCAATGCAGCTCCGAATTTTGGTGCTCTTTTTGTCAGGTATCTGACGGATGTCACCGGCATGGTTTTTTCCCCTGCTGAGAATTTGTTTGCAGCGATCAGCAGTCAGGATACAGCTGTGGAGCTGTCCGGTCAGCTCAAGACCCTGGCAGTGGCTCTGATGAAAATTGCCAACGATCTGCGCTGGATGAACAGCGGACCCTTGTCTGGATTGGGTGAAATCAGCATTAAGGCTCTGCAGCCTGGGAGCAGCATTATGCCGGGTAAGGTGAACCCCGTGGTGCCGGAAGCCGTTGCCATGGCCGCGGCCCAGGTTATTGGAAATGACACTGCTGTGACTGTGGCTGGCCAGTCCGGTAATTTCCAGCTCAATGTGATGCTGCCGCTGATTGCCTCTAACCTGTTGCAAAGCATCACTCTGTTGGCCAATAGCTGTACGGCTCTGGCTGAAACGACTATGGCGGATTTTGTGGTCAACTCGGAGACCAGTAAAGCTAATTTACGGCGAAATCCCATCCTTGTCACTGCGCTGAACAGGGAGATTGGTTACAACAAGGCTGCTGAGATAGCCAAACGTGCCTATCAGGAGAATCGTCCTGTTCTCGACGTGGCTATAGAAATGACCGACCTCGACCAGGCCCGTCTTGAGCAATTATTGGATCCGAAAAATTTAATATGATGAAGAGGGCGCAGGCTCAATTCATTTATTCAACAATACGCAATATTCTGTTGCTCTGTGTGCTCCTCCTCCTCCTTGTCGGTTGCGCAGCGCCGATTCGCAATCGACCGGAAGATGTTCGTCTTGTTACCGCTTCCGGCCTGACGGAAAACGGATCTCCTCCTCCTATTTCTTTTCTAGTATCTGAATGGCAGCAACCCTATAACCGGATCGGCAAAGTTCGGGCAGAGGAGAGTGGAGGCTTTGAACGGGTTTTTGTGGACCCGCAGCAGGCCGTGATCTATTACGGGAGGCGTGTGTTCAGCACCGAGCGGGCGGCCTATACAAATCTGCTGTACAGGATACATTTCCCCAAAACTCCTTTCAGTTTGATTCCTTTTCATCTCGCTGCAGGCAACAATCCCGGTGTCCTGGTGGTTATCACCTTGGATGGGGAAACCAGGCCGATCCTTGTGAGCACTGTAAATACCTGTGGCTGCTATGTGGCTATTATTCCAACCAGTTATCTTGTTGCCGAGGCCTATCCACCCGGTTGGCCGGAGAAGGAGCAGTCTATTTATGGTGAGATTCTGCCTGCACA
>JAQYVF010000062.1 GCA_030145625.1 Desulfocapsa sp.
TAACAGTTTTCGAATCCAAGCTCTATTTTGGTGCTGATGGCGGAACAAATGGATATGAGCTATGGGTTTATGACGGGAACAATCCTCCTACAATGGTAGCCAACATAAACCCTAATGGTGGCTCCTCTCCAGGCTCTTTAACAGTTTTCGAATCCAAGCTCTATTTTAGTGCTATTAACGAAATAAACGGCCGAGAACTATGGGTTTATGACGGAAATAATCCTCCTGAAATGGTAGCCAATATTAACCCTCAACCTACAAGGCCGAATTTTTATCCTTGGTTAGATCCTACTGATCTAAGTTCTTCTCCGGCAGGCTTTACTGTTTTCAATTCAAAGCTCTATTTTAGTGCTAATGACGGAACAAATGGCGAAGAGCTATGGGGGTATGACGGAAATAATCCTCCTGCAATGATTGCCAATATAAACCCTGCCCCTGTATACCAGGATTGGCTTGGTGATTATTATGGTTTTTCTTCTCCGGCAGGTTTTACTGTTTTCAACTCCAAGCTCTACTTTAGTGCTAATGACGGAACAAATGGCCATGAACTGTGGGTTTATGACGGAAACAATCCCCCTACAATGGTAGCCAATATAAACCCTAATCTTTATGGCTCTTATAAAGGTTTTGAATTTGGTTCTTCAGACCCATCTTTTTTGACAGTTTTCAACTCCAAGCTCTATTTTAGTGCTTTTGACGGGATAAGTGGCACTGAACTGTGGGTTTATGATGGTACAAATTTTCCTACAAAGGTCGACAATATCTATTTTAAGCCAAGTTACTTAACGGTATTCCACTCAGATCTCTATTTTACTGGTAATAGTGGTGCTGAGCTGTGGGTTTATAAGCTACCCCGCCTCCCAGCACCAACACCAACACCAGTACCAGTACCAACACCAAAATCTATAGCACCATTTCTTTATCCATTACTTAACAATACAAATACAAAATAAGTGATTATTAGCAGTAAAAGAGGACATCCATTAAATAGCTACTGTGCACCTTTACATAGAAAATATTCTCAGAACATCGCGGATGAGAATGTTTTGTTGTTAACTGTCAGCTCGAGTCATGACGACTACACTTTAAGACACGCAATGTTGGTTTCGAACCTCGCGTGTGGCTACAGTTTAAATGAAAAAGCCGTCTCGGATACCGTCGAATAAAAAAAAGGCACTTAGCGATTTCTCACTAAGTGCCTTTTTTATATTGGCGTCCCCAACCGGATTTGAACCGGTGTTGCCGGCGTGAAAGGCCGGTGTCCTGGACCCGACTAGACGATGGGGACATGCGATCTGTATGGTGGGGCGTGTGCGACTCGAACGCACGACTCTCTGCTTAAAAGGCAGATACTCTACCGACTGAGTTAACGCCCCATAGAGCTAGGCTTTATACAAAGTCATTATTCTCATGTCAAGAAAAAAGTACAATATAAAAGGATAACATGCTGAGGGGAGTGAGTCAAGCATGAGATGGGAAGCTAGGGTTATGTCGTATGAAAATATATCAACAGAAAATTGATGTGACCATGGGCAAGGAATGAGGTATGATGACTATCAATCTTCTTTGGGCCACCTTGCAAAATTGCCTTTTCTCCCAAACTCTTTGTCGTGAGAAAAATTTTATCCTCGGAATATCTAATATATGCCTGCGGTAAAATCTTTCTCATGCTTCGATTTTGAATGAAAATTCGAATTTTTCAAGGAACCCTTTGGTACATTACAGCAACTCATAACGGAATAGAAAATGGGATTTATAAACGGAACAGCAAGCTTTGTCCGCTTCAGTGTTGAAGGGGATTTGCCTGAAAATATATGGGATTTTATCGCGGATCGAGTCGTCGCTTTCTCCTTTCGGGATATCGATGAGACCTATGAGGAGGACTCCCTTGGCTGGGTCTCGGTTTTCAATATGTTTGATTCGGAATTTAATTACGCTTCCTATGCAGCCGGTAATTATGTCACCTTGTCCATGCGACATGATGAGCGCAAGGTCTCTTCTGCCATCGTCAAAAAATATGTGCAAAAGGAAGAGGAGCGCGTCAAGAAGGAGAAGGAGATTCCCAAACTTTCACGGAGCATGCGGGTGGAGATCAAGGAGCGTATTCAAAATGAATTGATGCGAAAATCCCTGCCTGTGCCCGCCGTGTATGACCTGTGTTGGAATCTGGAAAACTCCACCCTTCTCTTTTTTTCCACCAATAAAAAGGCCCAGGCCCTGCTCGAAGATCATTTCAAAGAGAGTTTTGGACTCACCCTGATGCAGCAGATCCCGTATCTCTGCGGTCAGCATCTCCTTGAAGAGGAAGATGTGGATAGGTTGGCAGGGATTACAGCGGATATCTTTTTATAAGGCAGGGAGAGTAAGAAAATGGATTTAGTAGATCTCATAGAGGAAAAACGTTTTGTTGGCCAGGAGTTTCTGACCTGGCTCTGGTGGAAAAGCGAGGAGCGCGGCGGTGTGGTTAATCTCCCCGGTGAAGGCGATATTGTTGTGGTCTTTGAAAAACATATGCTCCTGGAGTATGGGGAAGGGGAGTCCAGCGAAAAGCTTACCTGCCGAGGCTTGCAGACGGAGTTACAGGAAGCGCGAACCGGCCTGGTCATGGGGAAAAAACTTGAGCAAGCCAGGATTCAGTTAACTTTCAATGACTATGAATGGAACTTTACCCTGGCTGGGGCGCTGATGGAGTTTCGCAATGTGAAACTTCCCAAAACAGAAGGTGATTCGGGGAACACCCAGAATCCCGAAGAGCGTGAAGGGATGGTCCTGGAGAGAATTTTTCTCTTCGAAGAACTGGAACGCCTGATATTGGAGCTGTTTCGACTCTTTTTGCAAATCAGGGTCGGGGAAGCGTGGCGCGAAGAGTTGCTCAAAGTACGTGAGTGGGTGAACAGGGCGGAACGGGCTTGAGGCCTGCCTGATGTTTAAATAATTTTTGAAGCTAAGACGAGTGAATCATGGAGTTTGAAACCGTAATCGGGCTGGAGATCCACGCCCAGCTGAAAACCAAATCTAAGATATTCTGCGGATGTTCCACCGAGTTTGGCGCACCACCGAACACCCATACCTGTCAGGTTTGCCTGGGGATGCCAGGGGTCCTTCCTGTCCTCAACAAGAAGGTTGTGGAGTATGCAATCAAGATGGGACTGGCAACGAATTCTACCATCAATACCTTTAATCAGTTTGCCCGGAAAAATTATTTCTACCCGGATCTTCCCAAAGGCTATCAGACCTCGCAGTTCGATCTTCCCATTGTCGAGTTTGGTCAGGTGGAGATTGAGGTGGATGGCAAGAAAAGAGTGATTGGTATCACCCGCATGCACATGGAAGAAGATGCCGGTAAACTGATCCATGATGATAAGGAACCGGTTTCCTATGTGGATCTGAACCGTACCGGAACGCCGCTCCTGGAGATTGTTTCGGAACCGGATCTCCGTTCTCCTGAAGAGGCTTATGCTTACCTGCGTAAGCTTCACGCCATTCTTCGTTACCTGGATGTCTGTGACGGCAATATGGAGGAGGGAAGTTTTCGCTGCGATGCCAATATTTCGCTCAGGCCCATGGGGCAAGAGGAGCTTGGCACGCGTACGGAGTTGAAAAACATGAACTCCTTTAAGAACGTGCAGAGTGCCCTGGAGTATGAAGTGCGTCGACAGCGTGATGTCCTGCTTGATGGCGGGGAGGTGGTGCAGGAAACTCTGCTCTGGGATGCAGACCGGAACAGGACCGAATCCATGCGCTCCAAAGAAGAGGCTCATGATTATCGCTATTTTCCCTGTCCGGATCTGGTCCCTGTTGTCATCGAGGAGAGTTGGATTGAGGAGATCAGGGCCACGCTGCCTGAGCTTCCGGATGCCAGGAAGGATCGGTTTGTCGAGGAGTTGGGGCTTCCGGAGTATGATGCCGCAATTCTAACTGCTTCACGGGATCTGGCGAATTATTTTGAGAGTGCAGTGAAAAGTTGTGGCCAGGCCAAGAAGGTTTCCAACTGGATTATGACCGAACTGATGCGGGAGCTCAAGGGTGAGGAGGTGACCGCTTGCAAGGTGAAGCCGGAACAGCTTGGCGGATTAGTGAAGATGGTGACTGACGGGACCATTTCCGGAAAGATCGCCAAGACCGTTTTTCTTGAGATGATGGCGTCGGGTAAGGATCCGGAAGTGGTGGTCAAAGAGAAAAACCTGATGCAGGTCTCTGACCAGGGTGAGCTGTTGACCATTGTTCAGGAAATAATTGCCGCCAATCCGGGGCAGGTTGCCGAATTTAAAGGCGGTAAGACTAAACTCATGGGTTTTTTTGTGGGGCAGCTTATGCAAAAGACCAAGGGCAAGGCTAACCCTAAGCTTGCCAATGAACTGTTCAGCAAGGAGTTGTCATAAGACCATTTTTTAAGGTACACATAAGACGGTCTCGGAAAGCCTCCCAGGCCGACAGATAATGGAAAAAGAGCAGTGGCAAAAAAAGGGGACAGGGCACAGGCAGCGTCTCCGTGATCGTTTTCTGGAGCGTGGGCTGGAAGGTTTTAGCGATGCAGAGGTCCTGGAGCTTCTCCTCTCCTTTGGAACTCCCCGTAGTGACTGTAAGGGGTCGGCCCGGTCGGCCCTTGAACAGTTTGGCAGTTTGGCGGCTGTATTGGAAGCATCATTACCTGCCCTGCAGGAGGTCAAAGGGATTGGTCCAAAGAATGGTTTTGCCGTTCATTTTATTCAGGCCGTGGCCCGGCGTTATTTGAAGGAACGACTTCGCGGCAAGCGTTATCTGCACTCTTCCAGTCAGGTCCGTGACTACCTGCTCCATAGTTTGCGCGGGCTTAAAAAAGAAGTTCTCACCGTAATCTACCTGGATTCTTCCCATGCAATTCTCAATACCGAGACCGTGGCGGAGGGGACTATCAATGTCAATACCGTGTATCCGCGGGAGTTGGTGAAAAAGGCTCTGCAGGAGAATGCCTCTGCCATGATCATCGCTCACAATCACCCATCCGGCTCCCTGGATCCCTCTGCTCAGGATCTGCAGCTGACTCGGACTCTTTCTCTCCTTGGTAGCCTGATGCAGATTCAGCTCCTTGATCATATCATTATCGGTGACGGCAGTTTTTCTTTTGCCGACCATGGATTAATGAACGAGATCAGTGAGCAGTGCCGGGAGACCATGGAAGGTCTGCATCAGCATTAAATGGCCAGCGCTCTCTATATCCATATTCCTTTCTGTGCAGCCAAGTGCAGTTACTGCTCCTTTAATTCTTATACGGGCCTGGAAGGGCTTCAAGGGAGGTATGTCGACTCTCTGTGTCTTGAATTGCAGAAATGTGCGCCTGAGGGGGATATTGAGCCCCTGAAGACGATTTTTCTGGGTGGGGGAACTCCAACTTTTCTTTCCGCCAGTCTGCTTCGCAAGGTGCTCTCCTCATGTCTTGCTCTTTTTCCTGTCGCCCCCGATGCGGAGATCTCCATCGAGGCTAACCCGGGAACCGTAGATGCGGAAAAGTTAGATATTCTTAAGGGAGTTGGAGTGAACCGCATTTCCCTGGGGGTGCAATCTTTCCATGACCGGGAACTTGGCAGAATAGGGCGTATCCATTCGGCAGCAGAGGCGGTCAGGGCTGTGGATATGGCCAGGACAGCAGGCTTTCAGAACCTGAGTATAGATCTGATGTACGGTCTGCCGGGGCAGGATTCAGGGAGCTGGCGGACCAGCCTTGATACTGCCTTGTCCCTGGGCCTGAATCATCTTTCACTCTATCAGTTGACAGTGGAAGAAGAGACGCCTCTGGAGAGAATGGTGAGAGAGGACAGATTGCAACTCCCTGGTGATGATGAGGTTGTGGCCATGGATGAGATAAGCGCAGAACTCACAACAGCAGCGGGTTTGTTTCAGTATGAGATCTCCAATTATGCCCAACCCGGATACCAGTGTCGGCATAATATCACCTACTGGCAAAACAGCGATTATCTGGGAGTTGGATCCGGGGCAGTTTCTTGTCTGCGCGGCTGCAGGCGGCGAAATGTTGCCGGTCCGGAGCAATATTGCCGCCTGGTAGAAGCTGGAAAATCAGTGGTACTTGAAGAAGAAACATTGGAAACTGATGCCTCTTTTCGGGAAACAGTGATCATGGGCCTACGTCTGAACCGAGGGGTATCCATCGACAGGCTGCAGACCCGATACGGTCTCCTGCCCGAGAGCTATTATGGAAAAACTCTCCGGAGGTTGATTGCAGATGGTTTGCTTGAGCAGAGTGCAGGATATCTTTTTCTAACTGATCGGGGAAGAGTCTTTGCCAACAGGGTCATGGCTGAGCTGGTCTGAAGAGACAGACATGACCAGAACGGCCATGTCTGTCTGCGCTGGAGGAGGGGTTAGTCGAGCTCGTACTCAAATGTTTTCTTTTCAGAGTGAACCACGTCACCTTTTTTACCGTTGATAAAGTAGGAGAGTTTTACCTCTATCTCCACTGTCTCAATATCGGTATCAAAGTTCATGAGAAAACGTTCTTTTCGGGTCTCCATGGGCTGGAGGGTGAGGTCAACGATTTCTTTGATCTGCCAGGCACCGTAGCGCATTCTGCCATGCAGATCCTTGCCGATTTCCCACCAGATCTTCTGGTCGCTGAAAAGGAGTTGTTTTGCGGGGTCTTTTTCGTCAATATTTTTTGCGGTCACATCCAGGACCACTTTGCCTGACCACAGTCAGCCGTCCGGAATTCGGTGTCCGGTCTTGTTTGCAATAAAAACGTTGACCACGGCACTGGGAATCCATTTTTTAGGATCTTTGACCTTCTTCTTCAAGGTGCCCGGCAGGTGACCGTAAGGGACGATCTCCACCTGCAGACCTAATCCTTCTTTGACCACATCAAGGTCGTGGCCTCCCGGAAAGGTGTGACCCTTTTTCATGTGACAGTCCTGGCAGGTCTGACTTCCGCCCTGGGCGACGTAAGTGTTTTGATAACTGCCTGACAAAGTATTGCACTGGATGGTCTCGCCATCAGCGGCTTTGTATTTTCCATGACACTGCATGCAAAATGAGGAGCGGGTGATATCTACAAGTTCCTCGGTTTCATGCGCATCATCAGCATCTTCACCCTCGGGTCCATAAATCATACCCGGTGCAGGTTCGCCATGCAGACCGCGGGCAACGGCGCCTGCCTTGATGTTATGGCAGGAGAGGCAGCCGACATTCAATTTTGCCAGTTCCTTCTTGGCGGCATCGCCTTGTTTGGTCCCTTTCATTTTGTGGGCGGTTACAATCATGTTGCCAATCTCAACGGCCAGTTCCTCTGAGGCATATTTTACAGTTGGGGCGTGGCAATCCAGACACTTCATGATCTGGGCCTTGGTTAATGGGGTCTCCCACTCTTTCTTCAGGCCAATGGCGATGAAGTTGTGCATCCCTTTCAGGGAAGAAATAACTGCCTTTGAATGCCAGGAGTTTTTCCATTCACTGTGCGTCTCTTCATGGCACTCCATACATTGCGACTCATCAAACATTGCTACCAGCTCATCAATGGATTTTGCCTCTTTTTGTGAGGCAGAGAGCGGAGTCGCTCCCAAAAAGGTGATGAGCAGAAGTATCTGGGTAATACTGAACAATAGCCTTACATTCATATATCCCTCCCTGTCTGTTCTTATTAAATGAAAGTGGTTTCCTATATAATTATCACGTTTACTCTCTATCACCTCCCTTGGATTTTACGATATGACAACCTATCTGTTCTCCTGCGCAAGCAAAAAGAGAAACAGGTTGAAGCGGTGCGACATTGTGATAGTCGTTATTGTCAGTATCTTGGAAGAGCAGAGAGATGTCCAGAAAAAAAGGTTTTTAGATAGCCTTGAGGAAAGAAATCACTACGTACTTTCAGTGGCTTGAAGTTGGGCACGCCGAAGTGATGGTTGGCTTCAGGGAAGCATCTGTGTTGTACGGGTTGTGAAGAGATGATGTTGGGAAAGCGACAAAATTGAAGGAATGTAACAAGGAAAATATCAAAAATGAAATATAGCTGAAGGCGTGGAGGGTGTGGTGGGTGTGTAACCTCATGAAATGTAAATGGAAGATGTTTTACGGGTGTTCTCTTTCTATTTGGCATGATATTAGCAAATTCCAGGTTAATTGCTCATTGCAAAAAGATTGCTGATTACCACTAATCTTTAGCTTATTTCGATGTCATTTCCGCGTAAGCGGGAATGACTTTATAGTGATGGAATAATTATTGAATATTAAAATGTTGCCTGGGTTGATTCTTGTTTGGCTGAGTTTGAATGGTAATCACAAAAAGATTTGGTTTGGGCTCATTCATGAATTCTAAAGGTGAATAACAGGTTCTTGAGAGATTTTTCCCTGTTTTTTTCAAATTTTGTGGAGCTTTGTCGCTGATGGAAAAATGTGGAGACAGGCCGGTCAGGATTATTGACACAACGCTGAGGGAGGGAGAGCAGTCCCCAGGTGTTTTCTTTGATCTTGCGGTGAAAAAAAATATTATTACCGGTCTTGTCGGACTTGGGATTGATGAGATCGAGATTGGTATCGCCTGCAAGGAAAACAGTGATCTTGTCCTCTTGTCGGAATACATGTGCAGGGTCCATCCACAACAGAACTTTTCTCTCTGGTGCCGTTGTCGGCAAACAGATATCGTGTACGGGGCATCCCTGCGTCCTAGCTGTATTAACTTGTCGATTCCGGCATCTGATCTTCATTTGGAAAAAAAATTGGGAAAAGATCGGGGATGGGCTGTAAAAAGGTTGAGACATTCCATCCGCCAGGCGTTGGATGCTGGTATACCAAAGGTTGCAGTAGGGCTTGAAGATGCAAGCCGGGCAGAGCCTGAGTATTTACGTGTGCTGGCTCAGGTGGCTGAAGAGGCTGGAGCCTTTCGTCTGCGCCTGGCAGACACCGTGGGTATTTGCACTCCTAGCAGTATTGTCCAACTCCTTGATGGGCTGGATGGTTTGGGGATAGAACTGGGAATCCATTGTCACAATGATTTTGGTATGGCCACAGCCAATACGATCACTGGATTGGATCATGGTGCTGCATGGGGGGATGTGACTCTTCTGGGGCTTGGGGAGAGAGCTGGAAACAGCCGTCTGGAAGAGGTGCTTGCCTTTTTCACTTTGCATAAGAAAACTGGGGAATACGATCTATCCGGTCTGCCTGAGTTAAGCAAAATGGTAGCTAAAGAGAGTGGTCAGGAGATTGCGTCCTCCTCTCCCATCATTGGAGAAAATCTGTTTTCCTGTGAGACCGGTATACACCTTCAGGGGATTATGGCTGATCCTGCCACCTATGAACCCTTTGACCCCAGGCTCGTTGGAGCCAGCAGAACGCTTCTGATTGGACGCAAGGCCGGGCGCCGTAGTATTATTGCAACTCTGGCTCGACTGGGTCTCCCATCTTTGGATGAGTCAGCGCTTAGTCGCCTAACTCGAAGGGTACGTTCTCTGGCCGTTGATCAGCAACGTGCTCTTGCTGATCACGAAATAAGACGCTTGGTGACCTGTCTTTAAGGCCTTGGTGTCAAGAGGGTCTGTCCATTGTTCTTTGCAGGTGATGGAATGGCAAGCTGCTGGAAGTTTTCGCTTAATTTCAGGTGGGAAGTATAGAAGTGACTTTAGGCCACCTTACAAAATTGCCTTTATATCAACCAGCTGCACCCCAAAGGTGTTTCGTGAAGGGCACCTTCGGTAAAATTTTTCTCATGCTTCGATTTTGAACGAAATTTCTAATTTTTCAGGGTACCCATTACTCACCGTTAGCCGTCCAGGGCAAATGCGGGTTTGGTCAGTTTGAGTTTTTTGATGCGGTAACCGATCTGGCGCTGGGTGAGGCCAAGTTCCCGTGCAGCTCGGGCCTGTACCCAACCATTGCGGCGCAGTGATGCCTCGATTTCCTGCCGTTCCAGATCCTGCAGGGAGCTGTGACTGGTGGGGACTGCTTCTGCCAGTGCGGGAAGGGCATTGTCCTGTGGAGGCCTGGGGGTTGAAAGCCCGCTCATGTGTATTCTTAAGTCTCCGAGATGAATGACCTGGTCGTCGGCCAGGATAACCACCCTCTCAACCAGGTTCTGCAGTTCGCGAACATTTCCTGGCCAGTCATAGGTAGTTAAAAAGTCCAGAGCAGTGGTTGCAAGCATAACCTCTTTATCGTTTCGTTCGTTGCTGGAACGGAGGAAGTGATCGATGAGGAGAGGGATGTCGTCTCGTCTTTCACGGAGCGCAGGAAGCTGTAAAGGCACTACATTCAGCCGGTAGAAGAGATCGCTGCGAAAAAGCCCCTGGTCCACATTGGCCTGTAAATCGACATTTGTTGCGGCAATGACCCGGACATCCACGGTGAGGGTGCGAGTACCGCCAATGCGTTCGAACTGTTGTTCCTGCAGGACCCGAAGCAATTTTGATTGGAGGAGGATAGGCAGTTCACCGATTTCATCGAGAAAGATGGTGCCTCCATCAGCCATCTCAAATCGACCAGGTTTAGCTGCGGTGGCACCGGTGAAAGCCCCCTTGTCATGTCCCAGAAGTTCACTCTCCAGAAGGTTTTCCGGCAGTGCCGCGCAGTTTACCTTAATGAAAGGTTGGTCCCTTCTTGTGCTGGCCTCATGGATGGCACGTGCCACAAGTTCTTTTCCGGTTCCGGATTCGCCGAGGAGAAGGACTGTGGCGCGACTGGGAGCAACTTTTTCGATTGTCCAGTAGACCTCCTGCATCACGACCGAATTGCCAATGATGTAGTGGCGATTGAAGCGACTGTGCAGCTCTGCCTTTAGCGATCTGTTTTCTTCAACCAGTTTCTCTTCCTTTTTGGAAATGGCATGGTGGAGCACCAGGAATTGACCGATGAGGGTGGCCAGGATTTCTAAAAAACTCATATCCTCTTCAAAGGAGACCTCTGGGCCGAAAAGATGGTCAACTGTAAGGACCCCTACAGGGGACTCATCAACTTTCACTGGTACTCCGAGAAAAGAGAGACCCTCTTTGCTGATCCTATTTCTGGCCCCAGTGCGGTTGAGGAACAGGGGTTCACTGTGAATGTCAGGGACAACACATGGGGAGCCGGATTGAAATATCTGGCCGCAGATGCCTTCGGAGAGTCCATATATACCGCGCTGTTCTTCTTCTACGCTGAGGCCGTAGGAAGCCTTGATGGATAATCTTTGTCGGTTGGGGTCGTGGAGAACAAGGGTTGCCCGTTCCATGTGGAGAATATCATGAAGCACCTTGAGAACTCTGCCCAACGTGGTGTCAAGATGGACGGCCCGGCCGATGAGCTTGCAAACCTCTGACAGGGCTTGAATTTTTAGGGTTTCCAGGTTGCATGTTGCTGAGGGCACCTGATTTGTCAGATTCTTTTCTTCCATGTTATCCATCTATAACCTCTTACTTGCCGACCTTACAGGGGATCCTGCACTCCATTTCCTAACCATGTCTATCAGTGTTGAGGGAAAAGCAAGAACCGTACCATTTAAAAAACACACTATTTTCGCCATTTGTTTGATTGAAAAGATACTTTTTTGTCTATATTGTGATTTTTGTCTTTACGTTTTTGTTATTTATTTAAAGGTTGGAGAGCCAGGTTTGTACCGCCTTTTTCTTTATCTGGGCGTGCATACTTTTTCTGATTTTGACTTTTGCCTCCTTGGGTAGAAGCTTTTCGGTTTTGAGCTTCTCTTCACAGAGAAGGATATGAAATCCCATATTTGATTCAACTATTTTGCTGATTTCTCCTTCTTCCATGGAAAACAGAGTCTCTTCAAGGCAGGGATGAATACCACCTCGGGCAACCGGATTAATGCTGCCGCCCTGCAGGGCGGATGGGCATTCGGAGTAACGCTGGGCCAATTCACTGAAATCCTTGCCAGGGGCCAGAGCTTTGTCACGCAGTGTGGTAATCCGGCTTAAGGCAGCCTGTCGGCTGTTTTCCGGGAATTGGTCATTGATCGTTACCAGAATGTGACGCAGCCGACGTTTTTCAGGTTTTGTTGTATTGCTTGTTTGTAAGATTTCCATAACCTCCGTTTCACTGGGGGGGGCTGCTTGAGCTGCCACTTGGGCCATGGTGGCCTCCACGGTAAGATCTACCTCAAGGGCACTGGCCATGGCAATGGGGTCCATGTCATTTGCCAGCAGATCGTTTTTAAATGCCTCTGCTGATTCATAGCGTGCAGTAATGGCAGCCAAGGCTTCTTCAATTGATATTTGCGGCACGACCACATTCATACCTTCTTTGCTGCTAAGCACTTTCAGTTGCAGGGCACATTCCGCATCGGCTCGGGTTTTGACTGCTTCGTATTCAATAGACTCAAGTTCATTGGGTGAGCGGCGGAACAGCTGGAGGGAAAATTTTAGCATATTATACGGATGGGATGGCTGGAGCATGGAAGATTACCTCTTAAGGGCTAGGGTTGCGGCTGGGCAGTTCTTTTGATGCTGTTTCAGAGCATTATGCAAGAATGTGACCAATTGTCTTTTTTTAAAACCCCTCTCTTTGCTGTTCTTTGGGCTCTGCTTGTAACAAACAGAGTCTACCATTTTGTCGAATTCCTTCCAAAATGTAGGCAATATCACAAAAAAGCTGGAGTCTGGTAGCGGGCTGTTTCTTTACCTGTCTTCTTGTAACACCTTGTTAATTAAGGGGATAATAAAAATCTCACTCTCTGGCACACCCTTTGTAATACCTCATCTTGTAACAAGGAAGCCACGGGGGTACCTGTCAAGCAGGTCATCTCGGGAAAAATACAAATGACTGCGATATGGCAAAAGAGCAGTCACTAAAATTTAGAGAGGGGTTTTGACCATGAGAAAAGTAGCTATTTACGGCAAAGGCGGGATTGGTAAGTCCACGACAACTCAGAATACAGTGGCAGGATTGGTCGAGTTGGGTCGCAAGATCATGGTGGTCGGCTGTGATCCCAAGGCAGACTCCACTCGTTTACTTCTGGGCGGTCTGGCCCAGAAATCGGTTCTCGATACCCTGCGTGAGGAGGGTGAGGATGTGGAACTTGATGATATCCGTAAAGAAGGATATGGCGGCACATGGTGTGTTGAGTCCGGTGGACCTGAACCTGGAGTTGGTTGCGCAGGACGCGGTATTATTACATCCATTAATATGTTGGAGTCCTTGGGTGCCTATGAAGACAGTGAAGCCCTGGATTACGCCTTTTATGATGTTCTCGGTGATGTGGTTTGTGGCGGATTCGCCATGCCCATCCGCGATGGCAAGGCTGAGGAAATTTACATCGTCGTTTCCGGTGAGATGATGGCCATGTACGCGGCCAACAATATCAGCAAGGGTATCGTCAAGTTTGCCCAGTCCGGTTCTGTTCGCCTGGGCGGCTTGATCTGTAACTCCCGGGCCGTGGACAATGAAGCAGAGATGATTGAAAAATTTGCTGCAAAATTGGGCACCAAAATGATCCACTTTGTACCCCGCCATAACGATGTACAGCGGGCCGAAATTAACCGCAAGACCGTTATCGAGTGGAAGCCTGAGGTGCCACAGGCCGAAGTTTACCGTGAGCTGGCCAAGGCTATCGACGAAAACAAGGATTTCGTTATTCCCACCCCCATGGAGATCGAGGTCCTTGAAGAGCTCCTCATGGAGTACGGTTTGATGCAGGCAGCCTAAGCATGGCTCCTATACCATTTTTGACCACCAAAAAGAATATACCGGTAAGGCGATATCGCCTGCCGGCCAAGTTGGAGATACAGTTATGATGATAATGATTCGCTCAATTATTCGCCCTGAAAAAGCAGATGCTGTTTTGGCGGCACTTATGGATGCAGGTTTTCCTGCTGTAACTAAATATGCTGTTGCTGGTCGCGGCAAACAGCGCGGTATCAAGATCGGCGATGTCACCTATGATGAGCTTCCCAAGGTCATGCTGATGAGTGTGGTAAACGCTGCGGATAAGGAATTCGTCATCGATACCATCATGGACACGGCTCGCTCAGAAGGCAAAGGTGCCTTTGGTGACGGGAAAATCTTTGTCAGTGAGGTGGAGGAGTCCTACACCATAAGTTCCGGCGTTAAGGAGACCGCAGCTGCATCTGAGGGGGTACCGGCATGAAAGAGGTAATTGCTGTTGTGCGTATAAATATGATGAACCAGACCAAACAGGCCCTTACCGATTGCGGAGTAGATGCCTTCTTTGCCCATGAGGCCCAGGGCCGCGGCATGGGTTTTGTCAATCCCCAGATTTTGGAAGGGGCCGAACAAGGCTACGAGGAAGCAGCCTCTTTGTTGGGGGAAAAGGGCAAACTTTACCCAAAACGTCTCCTTACCGCTGTGGTGGAAGACAGTATGGTGAGCTGTGTTGTCGACACGATTATTAACACAAATCAGACCGGCATGCCTGGCGACGGCAAGGTCTTTGTCGTGCCCCTGGCTGATGCAGTGCGGCTAAGGACTGGTGAGACAGGCGACAAATCTATCGCCTGATTTCAGGTTTTTTGAACGATAAGTCACAAAAGGCCTATCTATAAGGAGTATGAGAATGGCAACAGCAACCAAGAAAAAAATGGTGCAGTGGGATCCTGCCGATGTGAAAGCGGAATTGTTGAAAAAATATCCGCCCAAGGTAGCCCGTAAGCGCGCCAAGCAAATAATGATCAATGAGGCGCTGGAAAATGAGACGCCTGCAATTTCGGCCAATGTTCGTACAACCCCTGGTATCATCACCATGCGCGGCTGCACCTATGCCGGCTGTAAGGGTGTTATCATGGGACCCACCCGAGATATCGTCAACCTGGTGCATGGCCCGATCGGCTGCAGCTTTTACGCCTGGCTGACCCGTCGAAATCAGACCGATGCCGGTCCTGACGGCGAGAATTATATAAATTACTGTTTCTCCACGGATATGCAGGAACAGGATATTATTTTTGGTGGTGAAAAGAAGCTGGAGACGGCCATTCAGGAGGCGTATGACCTCTTTCACCCAAAGTCCATCGCCGTCTTTGCCACCTGTCCTGTTGGTCTTATCGGCGATGATATTCACACGGTGACAGCCAATATGAAGGAAAAATTCGGAGACTGTAATGTCTACGCCTTTTCGTGTGAAGGGTATAAGGGGGTCAGCCAGTCTGCCGGTCATCATATTGCCAACAATCAGGTCTTCAGGCATATAGTCGGCGAAAATGACGAGGAAAAGCCGGGCAAATACAAGATCAATCTGCTGGGTGAGTATAATATTGGCGGTGACGGTTTTGAGATTGATCGGATTTTTTCAAAATGCGGCATTACCTGTAT
The DNA here is from genome assembly GCA_030145625.1 of Desulfocapsa sp. Lineage (GTDB taxonomy): Bacteria > Desulfobacterota > Desulfobulbia > Desulfobulbales > Desulfocapsaceae > Desulfocapsa. The sequence goes on from JAQYVF010000062.1 coordinate 15,238, forward strand.
TTCTACGTTTTCCGGCAACTCAACCTATGATCAGTTTGCCTCGGCCCATACTGCCGATTTAAATGCTGTCATGTGTCACCGTTCTATCAATTATGTAGCTGATATGCTTGAGACTAAGTTCGGTATTCCGTGGATCAAGGTGAATTTCATTGGTGCTGATTCCACCGCTAAATCTCTGCGCAAGATTGCCAAGTATTTTGGCGACCAGGAGCTCATTGACAAGGTGGAAGAGGTGATTGCTGAGGAGATGCCGGAAGTTGAGGTGAGTCGCGGTGATGTTCGCACCAGAACCGAAGGCAAGACTGCGATGATGTTTGTCGGTGGTTCCCGAGCGCATCATTACCAGGATCTCTTCAGTGAGATGGGTATGAAAACTATCTCGGCTGGTTATGAGTTTGCCCATCGTGATGATTATGAGGGGCGTCAGGTCATTCCTCATATCAAGCTGGACGCGGACAGTCGCAATATTGAAGAGCTCGAGGTGGAGGCGGATGAGACCCGTTATAAACCGCGTAAGAGTGCCAAGGAGATCGAGGCCCTTGAAGAAGCCGGTTATCAGTTTAAGCATTATGACGGTCTTGTCCCTGGTATGGACAAAGGTACCATTATCATTGATGACCTGAACCAGTATGAGGCTGAGAAATTGGTGGAACTTATGAAGCCGGACATCTTTTGTGCCGGTATCAAGGAAAAATATTCCATCCAGAAGCTTGGTGTACCGATGAAGCAGCTCCACAGCTACGATTCCGGCGGTCCCTATGCCGGTTTTAAGGGTGCCATTAATTTCTACAATGAGATTGACCGTCTGGTGGGTTCCAAGGTCTGGAGTTACATGAAGGCACCCTGGCAGGAAAACCCACAACTGTCCGCCACCTATGGCTGGGAATAAAATCAGACTAAAGGCTGAAGGTGTTGAGAATACAGCAAAATACATTCCGCTTTTCGCCTAACTTTCTATAAATTTGAGGTTCATCACAATGTTATTACGACATACACCTAAAGAAATAACGGAGCGCAAAGCCTTGACCATTAATCCGGCCAAGACCTGTCAGCCCATCGGCGCCATGTATGCGGCTTTGGGGGTCCATGGTTGTCTGCCCCACAGCCATGGTTCCCAGGGTTGCTGCGCCTATCATCGAAGTGCCCTGACAAGGCATTATAAAGAACCGGTCTCCGCATCCACCAGTTCCTTTACAGAAGGGGCCTCGGTGTTTGGTGGCCAGGCCAATATGCTGCAGGCTATCAACAATATATTCACTGTCTATAATCCGGAGGTTATTGCCGTCCATACCACCTGTCTGTCGGAGACCATCGGCGACGATCTGCCGCAGATCAAGAAAAAGGCGGAAACAGAGGGCAAAATCCCTGCAGGCAAACACGTGATCAGTGCCTCGACCCCGAGCTATTCGGGTTCACATGTCACTGGCTTTTCCAATATGGTGAAGGCCATGGCTGATATGGCTGAACCCACCGGTAAGAAAAACGGTAAGGTTAATATCATACCCGGCTGGGTGGAACCGGCCGACATGGAAGAGATCAAACGTTTGACAAGTATGGTGGGAGTACAGACCATACTCTTCCCTGATACCTCAGGTGTGCTCAATGGTCCACTTTCCGGTGAATATAAGATGTTCCCGGACGGCGGCACCACAGTCGCAGAGCTCAAATCCAGCGGCGATTCCATCGGTACCCTGGCCCTGGGTGAGTGGTGCTCGGCAGATGCTGCCCGTTTCCTGGATAAGGCGCATAAGGTGCCCTGCAGTGTCCTGGATATGCCCTTTGGTCTTAAGGCCACTGACCGTTTTATTGATGCCCTGCGTACTGTTGCAGGGGTTACTGTACCGGACGAGCTCTCCATGGAACGAGGGCAGCTGGTGGATTTGATATCTGATATGCATCAGTATTTTTATAAAAAGAAGGTGGCACTGGCCGGTGATCCGGATCAGCTCATTGCCATGACCGAGTTTCTGGTCTCCATTGACATGTGCCCGGTGCATATTGTCACCGGTACGCCTGGTAAGAAGTTCGAAAAACGGATCAGGGAAATCACCAAAGACATGGGTTGCGAGGTCAACGTCAAGGCCAAAGGCGATCTTTTTCAGCTTCATCAGTGGATAAAGAATGAGCCGGTGGATCTGCTGATCTGCAATACCTATGGCAAGTATATCGCCAGAGATGAAGATATTCCGTTGGTACGGTGGGGATTTCCCATTCTTGATCGCCAGGGGCATCAGTACTTTCCTACCGTGGGGTATAAGGGTGGACTGCGTCTGCTGGAGAAGATTCTCGGTGTAATCATGGATCGCAAGGATCGTGACGATCCGGAAGAGACATTTGAATTGGTCTTATAAGGATGACTGCCATGGAAAAGGGGACTTTCAACCATCCGATGACATTGGACGTCAAACTTCCCGTTGGACCCCTGGCCAATCACCGACTGGCCAGGGCTGCGGAAGAAAAACAGGAAACAGCCCTGGTTCCGGCTGAGGCTGTGGCCTGGGTGCAGGCCTTACGCAAAGGGGGGAGGGAGATTCAATGTATTGAACTCTGTGGTCCGGGAGATGTCCTGGCTTCACCCTCGACAACCCTTACCTGTCTGGAGCTTCTCCAGCCTGAGATTCGGGGAGCAGAGCTCTCCCTGACCAGTCTTGGTCTGGGGGGCGTCGAGATGGCTGCCGATTTTGCCCGTCTTGGTGTGAAAACAGTGAATCTGCTGGTGGATGCAATAGTGGTTGAAATTGCCATGAAACTGTACGCCTGGATTCGGCCGGGAAAAAAGACGCTTCCCTTGGTCAAGGCTGCGGAAATGCTTATCCGTGGCCAAGCCGAGACCCTACAGGCCTTACACGCAGCTGGTATCAGAGTGGTTATTCGAACGACCCTGATATCCGATGTCAACGATGATGAGGTCTTGGCTATTGCCGAGAAAATGGCATCACTGGGTGCTGCGGCCATGGAACTTGGCGGGGAGGAGACCATTGACCTGGAAAAGCTGTCTGTTCGGGCTTCGAAACATCTGCCCACAACAGTGTATCACCAGATGCCTGATCTTCCACCTCCGGGGAGGCCTCACTCCTGTGCGGGAATGAGCATGCCCAAACCGAGCAGGGAGCGTCCCAATGTAGCGGTGGTCAGTACTAACGGCATGGATGTTGACATGCATCTGGGACAGGCGTCGCAGGTGTTGATTTATGGTCCCAGGGAAGACGGCTTGGCCTGTCTTTTAAAGGCAAGACCAACTCCGCAAAGTGGTGGAGGCTCCAGTAGGTGGCAGACCTTAGCCAAGGAGTGTCTCCATGACTGTTTTGCCCTGTTGGCCACCCATGCCGGTGACGCACCCCGGAAGGAATTTGCTGAGTTGGGGATCCAGGTGATTCTTACTGAGGACAATATCGAGGGCTTGGTTGATGTGCTCTACGGTGGCGGTAAGAAAAAGAAATGTAAAAAATAGGTGTAAGTTTGACCAAGGCTTATATCTCCTGGTGAACTGTTACAAAATTTAAGGAGAAGGACAATGGCAATACCAGAGAGAATGATTCTTGTCTGTCAGTCGTTTCGAGTAGTTGGGGACAAAAAGGGAATCTGTCATAAAGGTACAGACGGTTTTCTGCAATATATCGAAGAGGAGGCGCTGGACCGCGGTCTGGATTGTCTCGTGAGCGCCACCACTTGTCTTAAACAGTGTGACAACGGTCCCATTATGGTTATCCAGCCCGAGAACTGGTGGTTTAAAGGGGTAAACAGCGAGGAGGCCATTGATACCATTCTTGATGGCCTGGAAGATGGCGAACCTGCTACTGACTATCTTATTTCCTGAGCAACTGCAACAGGGGAAGAAGAGCATGGCTGTTGTGGTGATCTGCTTTCAACATGCAGGGAATTTTTAGCGATATAGAGAGTTGAGCATGCCCGGAATGATAATACGCAAGGCAAAATCGACTGATCTCAAGTCTCTGATTGAACTCCTCCGCATCCTCTTTGCTTTAGAAAAGGACTTTAGTTTTCATGCATGCCGACAGCACCGCGGTCTGGAGATGATGCTGGAAAATGATCGTGGCATCATGCTGGTGGCAGAAAGAGATACTCAGGTTATCGGTATGTGTTCAGGGCAGCTCATGATATCAACAGCAGAGGGTGGTTTTTCCCTGCTGGTGGAGGATGTGGTGGTGGACGAGCGCTGGCGGGGCAGGGGGGTGGGCAAGAAACTGTTGCAGGCCCTGGAAGATTGGGCTGGAAAGAGAGATACCGTACGTTTCCAGCTCCTGGCAGATCAATCGAATAAGGCTGGGTTGAAATTTTACCATAACCAAAGCTGGCAGAACACCGAACTTATTTGTCTCTGTAAACGTCCAATGGTCATTAACAAAAGAGAGGGCTAGAGATCATGCTTGAAACAAAGGTAAATACAGCCCCTCCCTTGGTGGGATTTGGGGATATCAAGACAAAATCCATTGAGGGGTGGGAGGAATTTCTTCATGATGGAGAGGCCTATTTACGAACCGGTCTTGCGGCTTACGCGAAGGGTAAAAAGGCTTTCACCCCGGAAATTCTTTATAATATTATTGCTATGGCCATTGAAAAGTTTGTGATGGCAGCCCTGATGCAGCGAGGAGCACTGCCCTATAATCACACCATGGGTGATCTGGTGGAGGCCATGGATGAGGTCTTTCCTGATGCTATGGGTGACATGAAGGATGGTCTCCTAGATTTTGATCGTTACCAGGAAATCTGTGATGTGGACAGTTTTAACATCATCCCTCCTGCCAGGGAGGCGATTCCGGCCATGCTTGTTCTGGGAGAGAGAATGCAGGAGTTGATGTACAAAACGATAGGGGGAGCAAAGATATGACACTCAGACCACTGGGTACTGTAACCGAGATCGTTGAGTCCGCTGGCATGGGAGTATCTTATGCGTATGAAGATTTGGTTTTTCTGGAACAGAATGCTTTTCTGCTGCAGTTTACCGACAAAGAGCAGGAGGTTCTGATTCACATCAATGAAGAGGCTGAGAAGAATGAAATTACTGCAGCTCTTTGTCTCTTACAGAAGAAGGCAGAAGAGCGTACCATGCTGTTCTGTAAAGGGAACTATTACAGGCTGAGCCAGGCAGATGAAAACAATATCCGTATCGAATTTTTATAACTATGAGTCCTACTCAAGGAGGTAAAAAAAATGGCTAAAAAAGATGTTGAAGCACTATTAATTGCAGGAGGCGAAGACAAACATTTACGCGCCAAATATGATGTACCGGCTACCAGGGAGGAATTTATCGTCCTGGCTGCCAATGACGGTTATGACTTTACCGTAGAAGAACTTGATACCGTCCTCCATGAGTCCGGTGATGTCTTTGAAAAAAACGGCAATCCGGCCAAACGATCAATCTGGTGGGTGTAGATTTACGAGTAGAATATCCAGAAGAGTGATTATTGTCACTCTTCTGGATGACGGCGGTTCTTTTGGCCCCTCTCTTTATTCTATTGTTAGAGGTTAAGTCGTTACATATCAACTGTATAGCAAGGGCCGCACTCTGCCAGTAAGATGCCGAGGATCTCAGGATGTTCCTCAGTCGAGTGCTCTAAGGCTGTGAGTAATGAGTCCATTACTTGTTCCGGGACCTGATGATTTGATTGCCAGAGTTGTGGAATAATATTAGAATCAAACTTTAGATTCGATTTATTCAATGCTATGATTAATTCATTTATAGGCATATGTCTCTTTTATGCAAAGGTTGAGCAAAGCAGAGCTTGTCAGTGTGCTGGAGATTATATCTGATTGTGTAACTTGCACATCTATAGATGAAGTTTATGGTATTGCTAATAAAGTTGGTGAGTTGCTGCAGTCGGGAAATATTGTTTTTCTCTCTTCGCGATTGGATTTTCACAGTGAGCCTGCAGCAATAGAAGAAATAAACATATCCTATCCAACTGAATGGGCTGACATATATAGGTCTCAAAATTTTGTTCAGGTTGATCCCATAATAAGTACTGGGCGTTCGGGGTTACTGTATTGGGATGAGCTTTACAGGGAATTTCCTCCAGGCCAGGAATTTTATGCGCAAGCAAAATCCTTTGGTTTGAGTAATGGATTTTCGCATATACATACCGACAAGAATCTTTTTGGGTTGATGTCGGTGGCGGACAAGAGATTACGCAATTCTGAACGGAGCCGAGCAATTTTAAATACTATTGCTCCCCATTTTCATCAACTGATCGCAAAACTTGTGCACCAAAAAGCTTGCCAACGGTTACCAAGATTAACCCCCCGTGAACGTGAAGTACTGCTGTGGGCCATGGAAGGCAAATCAAATTGGGAGATATCTGTAATTTTAGGTATTAGCCGTGAAAGCATTAAAGGACATATTGCAAATATCCTGCGTAAATTGGATGCAAGTAACCGTACTCAGGCGGTTGCGATTGCATTACAATATGACCTATTACTCCCTCTGAGTTAATTTAATACCCCCCAAATGGGTGTTAAACCGCATCAAGCTATCATTTTTTCCGCATTCAATTGTTTGTAATCTCTAAACCAGGCCAAAAGCGCAGGTTTTTTCTTCTCATTATGGTTTTCAAATGCAGTCCAACTTGATATAGCAGCCACTGCTACAACACCGTCGGGCATGGTAACTGCTGGAGCAACAGCAGTACAGGGCATTCCAAGTAGGTTTAAAAGTCGAAAAAAATGCTTTGAAACAACCATATAGACAATGTCTTTCCCATTTGTTCTGCACCAATTATAAAAAGCTTTTTCCAAGGCCATTACGATTGGGAAGGTGCCGTATTCTGTTATAACTTGGCTTTTGCGTACGTCATTGGCTATACAAAACCGCGTTACTTCAATTGTTTGCGGTGTCTTTATGATTTTATGATCGCCAATGACTGTCTTGAATTCTTTTTCCAACATGAAGCGATCGGTTGAAAAATGGATTCGTAAGCATGCGATTAAGCGATTGGGTGTAAAAATTCCTACCTGTACGCATCTCTTGTCATAACCATCTATTTCTTTGTGGTTGTCATTGCTGGACACCCATCCAAGTTCTTCGGCAAAAATCTGATGTCGTAGACGATAGGCTGCAGCTTTTTCTTCTTTTGTCGTTAAAGTTTGCATACGTAAGTCTTGTTCAACAAAACATTCCATAATCTACTCCCTGACAATAGTGAACAATTAACATCCTCTTGAAATAAAGGAATTGTTAATAAGTTCAGTAAAATGTGTGGAAGTGATTTTGAGAGGATGGAGTCAAAAAACATATCCCCCGAATGGGGGGGTGTGTTTTATCGGGGTGATCTTGTTATATTTTTATATGGTAATTATGGAACTCATGATTAAACTAGGCTATCATGTTGTTTATTCGTCAAAGTGATTTTTTTAATGTATTTTCAATCCTATTGTGTTGTTTTGATAGGAAAAAATCAGTATCGTAAGGTTTTTCGGTTCTTTGAGAGTGTATGTGTCACCACTTTTGGTAATCTTTTTTGTCTCTGCAAATGCTTTTTCAAGCAGGAAAAAGTTAATTGATTCCAGTGAGTGTGACTTGATCCCGTTTCATCTATTCTAAATTATAAAGATAATCAGATGGTGATCGGGACAACGGTGGATGAAGTTATCCACTGTAACAAAATTCATGGAAGCGGTATAACGGCTATCTATATTATCAGATCTTCTATCAGGGAGGAATTTCCAGTCATACTTGTTTTGGAGGAAAAGACGTAAGAGTTAGTGAACGAAACAACTGAGGAAACAAAAATATGACGATAAGACCATTGGGAACAGTAACCGAGATTGTTGAATCCGCCAGTATGGACGTATCCTATGCGTATGAAGACCTGATTTTTCTGGAACAAAACGGATTCCTGCTGCAGTTTACCGACCGGGAACATGAGGTTCTGGTCCACATTAACGATGAGGTCCTGGAAAGTGCATTAACCGGTCCCCTTGCCTTGTTACAGAAAAAGGCAAAGGAGCGCACCATGGTGTTCAGCAAAGGAGGTTATTTCCGGCGGAACAAGATAGATGAAAAACACCTCCGTATTGAATTTTATCAATGCAGGAGGGGTGGGCTGGAAAGAAAAGGGATGACAAGATCCCTAAGAACATTAAGTGCTAATGGAGACGGTCAAGATAGCCATCTCTGTGTCGGATATGATGGGCTGGTCATCAAAGAGAAATATATTGTCTCGGCAGCCACTATTGGCCACGATTCCATTATAGAAACGTTTGACACAGTCCTCAAAGAATCAGATGATACCTTTACAAGAAAGGAAAATTTGGCCAAACGGCAGATTTGGTGGACGTAGGGTGTTCGCAATAAACAAAGGCGATTGAGCTTCGGGAGTTCAATCGCCTTTGTTTTGAGAAGACCTTTTTCAAAGCTTACAATTATCTCCTCTTTTCTGTTTCTCTATTTGGGAATTCTGGGGTCACGATACCGATTAACGCAATAGCGAATTGACAACAGTTATATGTCCCCTGAATTCGTTCGCTCTTCATGAGTCCGGTGATCTAGAAAAAAAGTAATCCTGCCAAACGATCAATCTCCTGATGGTATTCACCTACGACCTCTTTGACTACGGCTTGCCAGGCAATCACGGCTGTTCCGTCACAGGTTAAGCTGGGGTGACCATACAGTTGCCTGCCCCTATTCAGATTCTCCGTAACTCTTTTACAAAAAGCCTCGTAATCCGGGCCGGTAAGAAATGAGTAGAGTTTCATATGAGAGATTTAGATTTTTCAAAATCAGAATTAAAATAGTTCTGTTCCCATTTCTTGCACATACCTCTATCCAACTCACCCTCGCGGATTTTGCCCTCTCAGGCCCTATAACTCGCTGGCTTTCCGTGTGTACCTTGCGGGACCAGGCTCTGGTCGAACATCATTACATGGTGACCCGCATCTCCAATCGGCCGACCGGGCTATTATCTTTGAAAACAGGGATGACATTCCGGGTGTATTCATTTTTTTATTCCTTTATCAGTAGGTTATGCTTGTGCATATGGGGTTGGCTGAGTTTTGTACGTAATCAAAAAAATAAATCGTTAGACCCTCAAGTTATTCAGTATGATGCACCCGGAATGTAGTCTACAATACAGATGTTCTCAAAATGGAATTGAATAATAATACAGAGGTTTCTGCAAGGCAGGGTGTTCTTCTCACAACTGAGAAGAGCTGGGATGGAGGGATGGCGGAAGATTCTGAAAAGGTAGCTGTGGCTTTTTATTTAAGCGCCCAGGAACTCAAAGTCGAGGTGGAGGGGCCTTATCATGGTGACCCGGCTCCGTCAGCCCCTGCAGGAGAGCTTGACGGACTATGGCGATATGAGGTGGCGGAGCTGTTTTTGTTGGGAGCGGAAGGTCACTATTTAGAGATCGAGCTTGGTCCTCATGGCCACTATCTCATCCTCCATCTCAGTGGAATACGCCAGGTCAGAAGAACCCTGAAGCCTACTCACTGTAGCACCCGTATCACCGACTCCCGCTGGCAGGGCACTTTAACACTGGCCTTGGACCACTCGATTCTTCCCTTCACTCATGTTAATGCATATGCCATCCATGGGTTGGGGACGAAACGCCGCTACCTTTCCGCCTTCCCAGTGCCAGGAGAAAGCCCCGATTTTCATCAACCCCGTTATTTTGCTTGTCTCTTCTCCTCGCTGACAAGGTGAATTCAGCGTATCCACAGTTTCCAACCTTTCAGCTTCTACTGCAACGCTTCTGCATACAATTCAGGATTATAGCCATGAATTCTGGTACCGTTCACCACGGCAAAAGGAACGCCGCTGTTCCTGTCGAGTTTTTTCTTTCTTGCCGCAGCGTTCTTGTCTTTTTCTATGTCATAGACGTTGACTTTGACACCCTTAGACTGAAAATACTTGATAGCTTGCTTGCAATAGGGACACCAACTGGTCACATACAGATCAACCTGGTTTCTGCTGATTTTTTTTTGCTTGGCTGATCTCTGGCCGGACGATTTATCTTTTAAGACCTGATCCTGTGGTGGTGGATAATAGGTTCGCCGAACGTTGCCGTTTCGGTCTGTCCAGGTATACAGCTTTGCATATGAAAAAGAAGGTAATAACCACTGAACGGTAAGAACAAAACAAAATAATAAAATGCTACTCTTCGTCAACTTCATTAGACACTCCAAGAAAAAAATATCTTTTTTCCACTTTACTATTACTGCGATCAGTGAATATAAAGCAGGAGAAATTCAGTACATTGCATGTAAAAAGAATATCGGATAAGGCCCGCACTCTCCCCCAGTCTTATTTCTACTTTGTTACATTATTTTCAAGGTACCCGGAAGTTAATAGGCCCTCGGTCTTTTGGTTTCAGTAAGCCGCAAAATATCTGATACCATAAACTGTCGGCGGTTCCCAGAGTTTTCCCCATTTACAGGAGGTACATCATGAAAGTTCAACAAGCTGTTGATTTCTATCTGCAATATCACCAAACAAATTCAAAAAAATAATGTTAAAACTTGTGGGGTTGCCTTGCTCCGATTTGCAGCTCACTTTAACAAAAGTGATTTGGCCAGTATTTCACAGGAAGAAATACTTACGTTCCTGATGTCTCTAACCAAAAACAACAAGCAGGCAACAAAGAGAAACCGCTATTCTGTTCTCTCATCTTTCTACAATTTCAGCATCAGTAACGCATTACCCGCTCTGACCACCCCCTGTAATACAGAAGTTATTAAAAAGATATTCAAGCGTCCCCAAGCCATTCAATGGCAAATTGTGGACAAAGAGGTTGATTATGTTCCACGGAAATTATTGATAAGGTTAACCGACTACGTGAAAGATAATGGTATCGGACTGAATGATCGTATTTTTCCTGTATCTTATGTCGCTGCCTGGTCGATGGTTAGGAAATCAGGTAAGCTTGTAAGCATTGAATTACGCCCTCATGATCTCAGGCGACTGCAGCCACTTATGATCCAAGGTTAGGAACTCCCATCGAAATTGTCAGTAAAGTTATCTTGAGGCATGCTGACCTATCATCCACACAACGATATCTCGGCAAGGTAAATGATACCGAAGCGATCAGATGGATCGAGACACTTTACGGATAGGCTTTTTACCAAGGGCGGAGAATATACTCCTTGCCCTTGCTTGCAATGGACAGAACAGCTGAACAGTTAAAATAATAATTTTTTCATCGCATCGTCTTCAGCCTGTTCTGAGACTTCAACAAAAAAGTCGACGATTTTTCGCTTGTCTGTTCCATTATCGAATAAATCACGCAGTGCATAATATGCATTGAATCCATCCGGTAACACTGCATTGTAAAAGTTCTTAGCCAGTTCTGAAAATGCGCCAATATTTTCTTGTTTTTCACAAGCTTGAGAATAGTATTTGATCAGTAAGTTTAACTGGTTTTGAAACTCATGAAAATAGGCTAGATCAGATAGTAGTTCTTCTGAGAGAGGATCAAGTTCAAGCCCATGTGTGATCATAGCCAAAAGGTTCGCATTGGCAGACTTGAAATACTTACGGAGCAAAGGGTAGTTTGATGTGCTGCTGTTTCGTTCTTCAAGAAAAATGGCAACAGATCTATCAGAGAGAACGACATTTCCATCAAAACAACCGACTAAGTATTCTTGGTTTGGATTTTTGGGTCCAGCTAAAGCCTCTTCTTGCTCTTCAATGTCCTCCTCGTCGTCATCGTAATATTCAAAACCCAGTTCTTCGAGTTTGGTAATATAATCATGAGGATGTTTCTTAAAGATCCGTTCTACCTCGTCACGGATGATATCGTTGTCGAGGTTGTCCGTATCAACATCGTCTCTGTACTTGTCGTCCCGTGCCATAATACAATTCTATAGTGCATAACTATTCGAGGTCAATGTAAAACTGAAGAAGCACATTCTAAGATGAGAAAAAAACACCAGGAAAGAAATCACACGCTCACAAACTGCATGCGTAGAGCAACAGTAGACATCTTAAACAGAAAACAGTTTGAGAAAATCAGATCTTAGGGGTGGCAATATTACAGGGGAAATACACGGTTTATCCTGGGTTTTTTAGGTTAAATTAGAAACCATATGGCATACAACAACCAGCAAAAGCCAAAAGAAGACTTGCTCTCCCTCGTCTTTTCTTCTTCTTTTATTTCTGAATTATTAGGGATAAATACCTTTACCCGCTGGTTCTCTTGCAATTACGTATAAAATGCATTACCTTCGTGTTGGAATGATTCTAGCACGAAACATTCCAACACGAAGGATTTAATATGAGCACTAAAAACAACAAAAATTACGAATACCGAATTCTAAGTGCGTTGCGTCGTGTTATTAGGGCCGTGGATATCTATTCCAGAAAATTAAACACAGAGTTAGGGCTTACAACCCCTCAGCTCTTGTGTCTGCATGCTTTAGCTAAATCTGAAACTATGACCCTTACTGATTTGGCAAAAACAGTGAATCTCGGCGTAAGCACAGTAAATGGGATAATTGATCGGCTTGAAGCAAAACAATATCTGACCCGAGAAAGGTCTTCAGAAGATCGTCGAAAGGTGGTTATAGAAATTTCCCTTACCGGAAAGGAAATTGTATCTAAAGCTCCTTCTTTACTTCAGGATAAACTGGCCACATCTTTATCGCAATTGCCCGAATCGGAGCAGATCGCCATAACAGAATCACTTGAATTGGTTGTGGAACTCATGGAAGTCGAAAAAGTGGATGCCTCCCCAAACCTATTTTCCAGGGAGCAAGCTAGCCTCAACGGTAAGCCCTGACTATATGTGATAGATAACAAGTTTCTTTAGAAGCAAGAGGTTAGCTAACTTAATATAAAAACAACAGAAAACACTTAAGGAGATCGATAACAAAGTATGTGTGAATTGAGCGCAGAAGAGCCACTCAAGAAACTGGATACCATTAATTTTCGCAAATTGGCATGGAACACCGAACTCGCTAATAACGTTAATTCTCTAAAAAAACTCAAAAAGTATTTCTCTCTGACGGAAGGGGAAGAGCACTCCATGCAGGAGGTGCTGGATAATCATCCCATGAATATCCCGCGCTACTACCTCAGCCTCATCAATCCCGACGATCCCCACGACCCTATCCGCAAACTGGCAATTCCCACCGCCGAGGAACTAGTTGTGGCTGGTCAGATGGGTGAAACCACCGGGGATCCTTACGGTGACGACAAACATAATAAGGGCAACGGGATTCTGCACAAGTACCCTTACTCCGCTTTGGTCGTGGCCACCGAATACTGTTCAATGTACTGCCGCCATTGCTTCCGCAAGCGTCTGGTGGGACTGCCCAACGACAAGACCGTCGAGAACTTTCAGAATGCCGCTAAGTACATTGCTGAACACAAGGAAATTACCAATGTGATCATTTCAGGTGGTGATCCCATGATGTTGCCCACCAAGGTCATCGCCAAGATGCTGGAAGCCTTGAAGGACATCGATCATGTAAACTATGTCCGCATTGGAACCCGCACTCCTGTGGTGTACCCTCTACGCTATTTCGATGATGAGCTCATCGAAGTATTGCGTAATTTCAACAAACAGAAGACTCTCTACATCCCTACCCATTTCAATCACGCCAACGAAATAACCGATTTGTCCAAAGAAGCTGTGATGCGCATCCGTAATGCTGGAATCACTGTCAACAATCAAGCTGTGTTCCTCAAGGGCGTAAACGACACCGTCCAGGATCTTGAAGACCTGATGAACGGACTGATCCGCATCGGCGTGAACCCTTACTACTTGTATCAGTGCATGCCCGTTTCGCGCGTGCGTCATCACTTCCAGGTGCCTCTGAAGCGCGGCGTGGACATTGTGTCCAAAGCCAAGCGCTCTCTGGATGGCTACGCCAAGCGCTTTAAGTTCATCATGGGCCATGACATCGGGAAAATCGAGATTTGCGGGCGCAAGGACGACATCCTGGTGATGAGCCAGATCCACGCTCGCCCCGAACATCCCGAAGAAGCCTCGCGCATTCTCATGGGCCATCTGACTGAAAACGCCGGTTGGTTTGAAGATCTAGACCTGATACAATGACGGTTGAGCTTATTGTTTTAAGATGTGAATTGGCAAGGATAAGTTTAAGAAATGCTACAGATGTGAAGATGTTTCCCTGATGCTCTTCAAATCTGCCCGGTGCCGGTTTAGGGGAGA
>JAQYVF010000180.1 GCA_030145625.1 Desulfocapsa sp.
ATATCATTTAACCATGGAGGTTTCGGCTCTCTTTTGGTTTTGCTACAAAAAGTAAATCAATAGGATAATCCGATATGGTACCTAATCAGAATTGTCAGAAAAATCAGGTTTTGGATCGTATGGATCTGCCGAAGATGATCGTTACAGGAGCATCAGGATTTATTGGTAAGAATTTTCTGGAGTTCTTTAAAGATAGGTATGTTATTTATGCCATCGCTCGAAGAACCCAGAGAACCTGTGGTGCACCCATTCATCAAAATATTCACTGGATAAGAACAGATCTTGGTGATGAATATGCGGTTGAGCAGACCATTGATGATATCGCCAAACAGGGACCCGTTGATTATTTTTTTCATCTTGCCAGTTATTATGACTATACCAATAATCCAAGTCCTGAATATGAACGCACAAATGTTAATGGAACAAGATACATCCTCAAGCAACTGCATAAATTAAATTTAAAGCGTTTTATCTTTACAAGCTCCCTCACCGTTACAGAGTTTATTAATCGAACTGAAGACATCACCGAGAAAAGTCCGGCTGATGCCTCCTTGCGCTATGCCGTTTCCAAACGAATATGTGAAGAAATGATTGAAGGGATGTCGGATTCGGTTCCGGTAACTATTGTGCGGCCTGCCGCTATTTTTAGTGATTGGTGTGAATATGGCCCTCTTTATATTTTTTTAAAAACCTGGCTGAGCAAAAGGGTGGATGCCAATATGGTCATAGGCAAAGGGAATTATGCTATTCCCTATCTCCATATCAATGACCTGTTAAATTTTTTCATGAGGGTGCTTGAAAAATCAGATGAGCTTGGTGATTTTCAGATACTCAGTGCCAGCCCGAATAGTTGCTCTTCCCATAAAAACTTATTTGAAATTGCCACGAGATATTTTTATGGCAAATCGTCAAAGGCTCGATTTATCCCAACGTGGTTGGCCTGGATTGGGGTGTTTTTCTTGGATGTAGCAGGAGGACTTGTTGGCAAACGTCCCTTTGTTCGAACGTGGATGTTGGCCTATGCTGATCATGCCATGACCATTGACGCCAGTTATTCTCAGCGATTGCTTAATTGGTCTCCTTTCCCGCGCTATCGTGTCGAGCGGCGTCTTCTCTTTCTGATCGAAAATATGAAAGGCAACCCAAGCGAATGGGAGAAGAAGAACATAGCTGTGATCAGTAAGGATCATTATTCATCCCCCTGTCAGAAAGTGTATGAGTCAATGGTTCGTTATAAAGACGAAAACTTGGCAGACCTGGTGGAGCTGTTGTTGCAGGAAAATAATAGAGCAAGATTTCCACATTATCAGCAGGTTGAACAGCGCAAGCTCTTGGTTTGGGTGGATAATTTCTATAAAATGTTGGCTAATGCGGTGCATTCCGGGGATAGGATGAACATTTTAAGTTATGCCCATAATATGGCCCACGAACGTTTTCTCGATGATTTTACTGCCGCGGAGGTGGTGGATGCCATTTTGAACTTTGGTGAGATTGTTGTGGATTCTCTGCATCATGACCGAGATTGTAAAGGCCTTGAACAACGCATTCACGATGAAATCACCATGACGGTTCAATTGGTTGAAGATGAAGTAGAAGAGGTCTTTTATTGCCTTACAAATCAGGATGATCCCTGCCCAACCTGCGTTGCCGTGCGATTGGAAGTCTCGTCGCCTGATAAAAAAATATAATTTTCCCTGGTTCTGCCTTCTCGGTACCTCTTCAGGATAGGATCAATATGAGAATCTGCATGGAAGATGAGTTGAATGACGCTGCCCTTGGGAATGCCGGATCGGAATAATCCCTCCATCGCATTGATTACTTTTGGTCCGGCACAGATGACAGGTAAACATTCCCTCATCATGCCCAGCGTGGAATCCTGATTCAGATATATTTCTATTTCCGGATCGTAGGCCAGGTAGTTCAGGAAGGAGGAAAAAGGCGAGCACTGGATCATTTGATCCAGGTCGCTCTGTTGTAAGAATTTCCTAGAGCCAAAGAGGGCACGTTGCAATAGCTGGGGAATCATATGCTATTGTTCTGTGAGATCGGTGAGAATCCAATTCGAACTCTCAATTTTGACATAGACGTATCGGGTCATGAACAACTCTGCATCTTCCTCTTTGTAGGGCAGTACCATGACTCTGAGAATTTTCGGCGGCTGCAGGAGAGGTTTTTCTTCTTCTAATAACTCGGCAACTATTCTGTATCGATTTTCCTGAACTTCCTGCTGCAGGCCACGTATCGGTTCAGGCTCGAATCCGATGCTTTCAGTGTAACGGGCCTTTTGGTGAGCAGTGGGGGGGCTCTTGTTTTTATGTCCACTTTTTCCATACCACCTCATATTCTTGTGGCATGGAAAGTGGGAAAGCTCCAGCACTTGCCTGATGAGTGGTACGACCTTACATTATTGTTATGATGTTATGGAGGTGCTGGAATGGAAAAGACACAAATTGCGGCAATTGGTGGTGGCCCTGCTGGAATTGCGGTTGCCGTTGAAGCAAAGTTCGTAGGCATAGATTCAGTAATAATCCTTGAGAAGGCTGAACAGTCCTGTGGTACAATCGTTAATCTGTATCATGAAGGCAAGCATCTGGTTGCGGATAAAGGTTCTATTCTTGCTGCTTTTAACTCGGCTAATAAGGCCATGGAGGGAATTAGACCTCTTCTCGATAAGAAAGAGTCGGTTAATTAAAGAGATTCGTGTGCAAGAAAAGAGTGGCGTTGGGAGTAGAAATGCGGGTTAGTCACTTGTAAAGGAGAAGGCTACCATGGCAATTTTAAAAAATGTTTTTTACATTATTATCCTCCTTTTTTTCACGGTATCTTGTTCAGTCATGTCCCGTCAGATACGAGAGCAATCCTTGCAGTCTGTGTCTTTTTCTACATTGCTTCATAATATCAATGAATATAGTGGTAATATGGTGATCCTAGGGGGATATATTTTGGCAACGGAAAACAAAGTTGACAAAACAATGATCCAGGTTATTCAGGCTCCGTTAACTTTCAGGGATTATCCAGACTTGAAAGATAAATCGGAAGGACGTTTCGTTGTGGTGCATAAGGGCTTTCTTGATCCTGAAATATATCAAAAAGATCGGCGCATTACAGTTGCCGGTATCCTTGTCGGTGGGCAAGTAGAAGATATCGGACAATGCCCTTATGAGTGCCTTAAACTCGAAAGCCGTGAAATCTATCTTTGGCCTGAATATGACGAGTCAGATTACTGGCTGTATGATGATCCTTATTATTTTTATCGGGGATATCCTTATGATCGCCATTTCAATCATGAATACCCCTATTACAGGGGGCGTTTGCCATATTACCGCAAGTCATACAGGAGATATCCTTATTATAGAAATCGCTCACCCTATTATCCCAATCCATATTGGAAATCCCCGTACTACTGATAGCTTTTGGTAATAAATATTTGTGCCATTGCAAAAATAACTTTACGAAAAAACTCTTTTTGTTTGATTCCGACAAGAAGTAAGGAGAGTCGAAAGCTTCTCAGTGATATCAGTTGCCCTTTTCTGCCTTATTGTGTCCCGGTATTCAGCCAGGTCAATTGTAAACCGAGTTATGTACGCACCGAAGTAACATAAGCTTGCTACCGAGACTACAGTTTTGCTGTAATCTCGGCGTTAAAAGGGTCGTCATAAATGTCACCTCTATACGACGACCCATCCACTCAGAACCACGGTGTTCTCATCTTTAATTGCTATTCTGTTGCCTTCTTTCGCCTCGTGATGGTGGATGTCCTCCTTCCGGTATAGCAAAGAGCAGATCACCATTCTTCACGCAGGTGCCGCTGACGGTATCACCATGCGGTGTCTCAAACTCAATCTTGTCGCCAGCGCTCTTCCCGTTACAGGCGTTAATTGCTTCCTGAGGAGGTTCCCGGCGTTGTCCACCTCCAGGCGGATTGCTATTTTGTCCATTTTCCTGTTGGTCATACCGATGACCGGTTTCCTGTGAACTGCTATTATCACTACTATTATACGAACTGTTGGCAGCGAATACCGGGACGGCAAACAGAAGAATCGTAATACATGTCATTGCTAATACAAAAAAATTCATTTTGGTTTTCATTATGTTTTCTCCTAATTTGTTGTGATTTGACTCTTTCATTTCTCATAGTTACCGAACGCATCTTGCATAATTATATATGCGGATCACGTCACCCTGAGGACCACGGCCGTAAGGGTAGTCAGCTGGATCACCGACCTTCGGATCACTGCGCTGTGCGCCAGCTCCATGCACATCCATCAGTTGGTAGTCTCCCGATGGGCTTTGCATCCAACCAAGGGCCTCGCCAAAAGCGATATAAACAGCGGCCGTTCCATCGCTCAAATTATTCGCGTGGGTGGTACCAGTCCAATAGAAGGGGTAGTTGCTTCCACCTCCTTCGTCGACTATCGGTGTGACATTAAAGATCGGGTTAATAGCGGCTGAATTTGTTGTGGTGGGTGAGCGCGTATAGTCAACAATACTTTGGAGTTCTTTGGCATCTGGCAGCCGCCAGTCGGTGTATCCGGCATAGTCCAAGCTTTCGCACCAGGCCAGGCTCTGCTCCCAGTTCAACGAACCGTCTTGGTAATCACCTACACTGAAGCTCCCGCTGTCATCTTGCATCCACATCAACCCGGTTGCAGCGTCAGTAATTGTACCGTCTCCGTTGCCCACAAAGTTGTTGGTACCATAATCAGTTTTATCGCGGACATACATGACGAAGAATGTCTTTTCAGATCCAAGCATGCTAAGAGGGTATCCCTTGATACGGCCATCGGCAAAATTGACCCCAAAAAGAGTTTCATCCCGTTCATTGTTGTACTGACGTACTTGGTACTGGAAGCATATTGTGAATCGATGATTCGCTCACCGGCGCTTGTGTCACAGTAGTCAAAAACACAATAATCCGTAGCGATGAAC
>JAQYVF010000228.1 GCA_030145625.1 Desulfocapsa sp.
GATTTTCATGGAGAGCCCTCCCTGGCTTTCACGAAAAGAAGAGGAGCAAGGCCTCCGTTCATCCTTGACCGGGGAGCCTCGACTAAAAAGTCTGTTCAATTTGTATCGGACACAGCATGACAAATGTTTAGAAAAAAAAGTACCATCTCCCTGAAAATGTGTTTTTTAACAAAATCGTTCCTATGCCGTAAGCAAATAGACATTACATTCCAGGATGCATCTGACACATCATCCACCGTTGCCTGAATATGAAGTAAGCGGATATTATGAGATTCAAAATTCCCCAAAGCGATATTGTATAATCGACAGAACAGCCTTTATGAAAATTTTCTCGATAGATGAAGAAGAATGTTTGCAGAGCGAGCATCGTGCCTGGGTTGAAACAGAGATGAAAAATGAAGATTCCAATGCGTACCTCATTGGAGTGAAGCAATTGCCATAGACACTGAGAGCTATATACAAGATATACACAAGAGACTTGATGGGAAAGCAGTTGGGCGTTCAGTGACCTCTAGTAACAGAGCCATGATCTTGAAGAGTCCGAATCTTCTTACTGTTGTACTGTTTTGGGCACCCAAAAGCTGCTTCTAGGGCGAGAAAATTCCTATTTCATGGAAATTAATTAATAAAATCCGAGTGGTTGGTTTGGTCCCCCCCGGATTCCGTACGAATTCCAGAGTTTCTGATACACCACTGCACCTATTTTTCAGGTGTTAATTCATAAAACTCGAATGCCCTCTCTTTTCCGGGAATAACGAGGAGTCTATTTTTTACAAACGTTTTATGGCCTTCGGCCTTAACAATCAATTCATACTCCCCGGCGGGCAACCCAAAAAATCGTATATACCCATTGTAGCAGTAGTCTTTACGGGATATCTCCAGATCACTCCACTTGAACCCTTCACCCTTTAGTGGGTAAAGGGTTCGATTGACCCCGGCACCCTTCACTGTAACTGAGTGCAACTGAATTGTATTATCCTCGGGCCGGTATTCCCAGCCCGGCATACCAATGACCTTATTCTCCTCCTTGATTGCAGTTGTAATATATCCTGAAATCATTCCGTCAGGGCTAAAAACGAAATTGAGTTCATTGGTATGATTGCTCTCGATAGAGACGGAAACCCATTTTTTTTGCGGCTTGACCCCCTCTGCAACAATACCGACCGAATAGTTGCCGCAGGGAAAAGGACCGAGCACTTTTCCATTATCATCAGGACCTAATCCAACTACCGTTTCCGTCTGCTTTTTGCCTATGGTGGTGCGAAGTATGAGTTTTGCCCAGGACTGTGCGTTGTCACCAGGGTAGTTATATGTGAAATTCAGTTTGGTATATCCCACCGATGGATGAGGTGAAGCGCGATGTTTTGCATCAAAGGTATTGATGATCGTATTGTACTGGTCCACCACCTCCTTGCTATAAATGATGCTTGTGTGATCCTCATCAAAGGCATAGCTCATTTTCGCGTCAGCCTGAGGCCTTCTGTCCAGGAGACTGGACAATGTAATGGTGCCGTCGTTATTTGATCGTAATGGGTTGCGACTTCCCCGGTGGCCGTAAAACATGTAGAAGCTTACGCTATCGGGCATTTTTTTTCGATATAAGGATTGGATGAAATCCCCTTCCGGCTGCATATCTATCCAGCTGGGAATGACCGCAGGGGATTGCTTGACGCCGTATTCGGCCATCGCATCACCACCCCACGGGGTCGCCAGTGAAA
>JAQYVF010000201.1 GCA_030145625.1 Desulfocapsa sp.
CCATGCATGCCATTGAGGTTCTGGCAGAACATGGAGGAACGGATTAATGCGTAAACTGCTTACCGGTAACGGTGCCGCGGCATGGGGTATGCGGCTGGCAAAAGCCGACTACCTCCCTGCCTTTCCCATCACCCCGCAGACAGAAATCATCGAAACCATCAGTCAATGGCTCGACAATGGAGAAATGGCAGCCACCATGGTGACCATGGATTCGGAACATTCCATGATAACAGCTGCCGGTACTGCTGCAGCCACCGGTGTGCGGGTCTTCACTGCCACCTCCAGCCAAGGCCTTCTCTATGCTATGGAAATGATTTACACGGTTGCTGGGTGGCGCGCGCCCTTTGTTCTGGTGAATGTCTCACGAGCCCTCTCCTCGCCGATAACATTGGAACCCGACCACAACGATATTCTGGCCGCGCGTGATTCAGGCTTTCTCCAACTCCACTGCAGTACCTGTCAGGAAGTAGTTGACGCTGTGCTCTTTGCCTATCGCCTTGGTGACGATAAAAGAATACGACTTCCCGTCATAGTCAACCTCGACGGCTATTACCTCTCATTTACCAGGGAACCTGTTACCCTGCCGGAGCAGGAAAAGACAAATCAATTCCTTGCTGAAATACCCTCTGAAAAAGGTATGTTTCGCGCCTCAAATCCATGTTCACAGGGTGTGGCAGTCCTTGGAGGATCTCAATATTCATATTTTCGCTACGAAACTCATCTGGCCTCTTTAAATGGTATCAAGGTGTTTAGCGAAATCGGAGCCGAATTCGAAACACTTTTCGGACGTCGCTACCAGGCAGTAGAGACCTACCGTGTGGATGATGCGGACATTGTCTTTTTTATGATCGGCTCCTTTGCCACCAAGGCCAAAGATGCTGTTAATCAACTACGCAGAAAAGGAATCAAAGCGGGTCTGGTTCGTCCCTTTCTGCTTCGCCCATACCCGGAAGAAGCAATCATCAGGGCCTTGCAGAACAAAAAAGGAATCGCAGTTATTGATCAGAATATCTCTCTTGGCAAAGGAGGCATTCTTTACAGTGAGCTGACCTCTGTCCTCTACAACGTGAAGAATCGGCCAGATGTCCTGGTCAGTTTTATCGGTGGTCTGGGTGGCAGAGATCTTACTCCTGAAGACTTTTTTGAAATGGCAAAGGTAACAGCAGCTGCTGCAGACAGCGGTGTCATTCCATCTCCACGCCTTCTCTACACCAGAGAAGAACTGGCTGCCATGCATGGACTACAGGAAATTGCACTTCACTCCGGTGCCCGGGCCAAAAAATAACTGGAAGAATAGATGAAACAATCAACCACCCAGCAACAACATCTCCTTGGCTCAGGCACTGCAAGTTGTGCCGGATGCGGTGCCCTGGACGATGTTAAACTTTTTTATGACATCCTCGGCAAAAAGACCGTGTTTGTAAATGCTGCGGGCTGCATGACCCTTCTCACCATCTACCCTTACACCCCCTTTCGCGGCTCATGGATCTATACGGCAATGGCTCCAGCCCCTGCAGGTGCCCAAGGGATTCGCGACGCCCTCGATATTCTCCTGGCCAAAGGTCAGATTCCTCCTGAAGAAGATCTGCAGGTCGTTGTTCTTACCGGAGACGGCTCAGCATACGGCATGGGCCTTTCCTCCACCTCAGGGGCCATGGAAAGAAACCTGAATTTTATTTATATCTGTTACGACAACGAAGGGTATGGAAATACCGGCTACCAGTTTTCTGCAGCCACTCCCCATGGCGCCCACACTTCAACCAGTCAGGGCCTTGCGGGACACTCAGGATACAAAAAGGATCTCTTCAGTATCTGGGCTGCTCACAAGCCTGCTTATCTGGCTACAGTCAGTGCTGCCTACCCCAAGGATATGGCAAGAAAGATCAGAAAAGCAAAAGAGATAAAAGGACCCAGGATGTTCATCGGTCTTGCTCCCTGCCCTACCGGATGGCATTTTACCCCGTCTGAAACCATAGCCATCGGTAAACTTGCAGTGCAGACTGGAATCTGGCCACTTAAGGAATATATCCATGGCAAAGTCCATCATTCGCATGTTCCTTTACCGCAAAAACCCCCGGTGGATGAATATCTGAAAAAACAAGGTCGTTTTCATGACCTGTTTTCTCCTCAACGCAACAGCAAAGTTATTGCAGAGATCCAGACCGGAGTAGACAGCTACTGGAAAAATATCGCCCATGAAACTTGATACAAGTCGTTACCGACGTGATTCGGAGAAGCCACTCCTGCAGCAGACAATCGACCAGAAATTTGTCGAGGTGTGCCAAATGCTGCCGGATTCCGATTGTGTCGTTTCCCTACCCCAGGATATCCGCTTGAGCTACAATGACCTCAACACAAAAGTTGACCTTCTTGCTCGTGGAATGTTAGGAACCGGTGTAAAAAAAGGTGCAAAGGTCGGCATCTGGTCTACCAACAACGTGCAATGGCTGCTGGTCCAATTGGCCTGTGCACGAATTGGTGCGGTATTAGTCAATATCAATCCAGCCTATACTGTTTCCGAACTCGCTTATGCCCTTGAACTGGCAGATGTCGAAATACTCTTTTTCATCCCAAAATTTCGTCACAGTGATTATATCAAAATGCTCATGCAGCTTTTGCCGGGTACTGCACTCTATCAATCCACCAAACTTGACAATCCTGTCCTGCCCGCATTGCAAACTCTTGTCCTTTACGATCCTGAGCCCTCCACAGCCACCTCCAGACCGGCACCAGGATTTCTCCTGTTGAAAGAGGTCATTGAAGCCGGTAGTCGCATCGGTGACCAAGAACTTCGGCAGCAACAGTCCACCCAGTCGCCACAGGATCCTGCCAATATCCAGTTCACCTCCGGCACCACCGGCAGACCCAAGGCCGTGGTCCTTTCCCATCACAATATAGTGAATAATGCCTGGTTCACTGCTGAAACAATGCGATTCACCAGTAAAGACAAGCTCTGCGTTTCCGTTCCCTTTTACCACTGTTTCGGCACAGTGCTGGCGAGCCTGCTCTGCTTCTGTCGCGGAGCCTGTCTGGTCATCCCCTCCCCTCATTTTGATGCAGAAGCAACACTACGCGCCATAGAACAGGAAAATTGTACAGCTGTACATGGAGTGCCAACCATGTTTATCGCTGAACTTGATCACCCAAATTTCTCCAACTACAATCTCTCAACTCTTCGCACCGGAATCATGGCAGGTGCCCCCTGTCCACCCATGCTCATGAAACGTGTCATGGAGGAGATGCACTGTCCCGAAATCCTTATCGGCTACGGAGAAACTGAGGCCTCTCCCTTGACCCACCTTACCGAACCGGATGACACGTTCCACCACCGTACCGAAACAGTAGGCCGGAACCTTCCTCATCAGGAGGTAAAGGTAATAGACACGGCTAACAATGAGATGGTTAAACCTGGCATAAGTGGCGAAATATGCTTCCGTGGCTATCATATCATGCTGGAGTATTACCGAAACCCAGAAGCAACCGCCGAGGCTATTGATCAGGAGGGATGGCTTCATTCCGGCGATCTCGGCATTATGGAGGATGATGGATATCTCCGTATTACCGGCAGGCTAAAGGATATGATAATTCGAGGAGGAGAAAATATATATCCACGGGAAATTGAAGAATGCCTTTATTCTCATCCAACAATCGCAGATGCCGCTGTATTTGCTGTTCCCGACCCTTATTGGGGTGAAGAG